>CAYHFB010000071.1:0-11367 GCA_964355695.1 uncultured candidatus Brocadiaceae bacterium | reverse complement strand
TGAAGGTTTGAGCTACATAACAACTTCCGGTACGTTTCATAAAACCCCACAAGAATTAAATTCCGTTGAATGCCTTGTAAATGTTGATAAAATACACGTATGCCGTAAGACGTAAATAGGGGGCTTTTTTCGTGGTTTAAACCCTCCAGGTTGCGGTTTTGCAGCGTTATGCCAATTGTAGCAAATTTAATGTTAATCACCATTTTAGGAGTTATGTTCATGTCTCAGAAACAATGGAGCAATCCACCGGCAATGCAGATCGACTTGTCAAAATCATATAGCGCAACGCTTGAAACCAGCAAAGGCACGATTGTCATCAAGATGAGTACGGAATGCGCGCCGATAACGGTCAACAACTTTGTTTTTCTCGCAAAAGAGGGGTTTTACGACGGTATTACGTTTCACCGCGTTATCAGCAATTTTATGGTCCAGTGCGGCGACCCCACGGGCACGGGCAGAGGCGGCCCAGGCTACCGGTTTGAGGATGAAGTAAAAGGGAATCCGCTGACCCACGATACGTGCGTGATTTCCATGGCCAACGCAGGCCCCGGCACCAACGGTAGCCAATTCTTTATCACCCACTCGCCACAGCCGCACCTGAATGGGAAGCACACGGTATTCGGCAAGGTAACCGTCGGCCAGGACATTGTAAACGCTATCCGGCAGGGCGACATACTGACAAAGGTAACGATTAGTGAGGGTTAAGGTGTGCGGTATTACTAATCGTGAAGACGCACAAGCCGCCATTGAGTTGGGAGCGGACGCACTGGGATTCGTCTTTGCCAAAAGCCCGCGACAGGTGACGAAGGAACAGGCGGGGGACATTATAAAAAAACTGCCGCCTTTTGTTTCTTTCGTGGGGGTATTTGTTGATGAACGGGTAGAAACCATCCGGGAGGTATGCGATTTTTGCCATATCGGAACCGTCCAACTTCACGGCAATGAACCCCCAACTTGTTTACATTATCTGGAAGGATATAAGATAATCAAGGCATTTCGGGTTAAAGAAGAAGGCGACCTCCGGCAGTTGGGCGATTACCAGCCGCACGCCTTTTTACTGGACAGCTACGTCAAAGGTGTTATGGGGGGGACGGGTGTTCCTTTTCAATGGGATATCGCTGCTGCGGCGCACAAATATGGGGCTATTATCCTGTCCGGCGGGTTGACGCCTGACAACGTCGTCGCCGCCATCCGGACGGTGAAGCCGTATGCCGTGGACGTCTCTTCCGGCGTAGAATCTTCACCCGGCAAGAAAGACAAGCGGCTGATGGAGCGGTTTATGGAGAGTGCGAAGGGGAGCGGTTTATAGTTTCCGGTTTCCATCTCGTTCCCAAGCTCCACAGTCTGTCCGGCTTGGGAACGCCCCAGCACCCGAAGCGCCAGCTTCGCTTTCTACTGAAACCGGTAGATCAACCGTCCCCGGTTGACTGCGTATGATATTTCCTTGCCTCCCTCCCGCCGCCACAAACAACTACAAAAATTTAAGGTGGAATGTACCTGATACATTCCGTTATACTATATAAATTTTATTTTCTAGATTCATTCTGGCGACTTTGCGAAAACGGTGTATTGGGTAAAGGTGTTTTTATGGAAAACAGCATTCGAAAAATCAAAAGGCTTCTCGTTGCCAACCGCAGTGAAATAGCAATACGGGTCTGCCGGGCAGCGCACGAACTTGGCATTCATACGGTGGCAATTTATTCACACGAGGACCGTTTCGCCCTCCATCGGTTTAAAGCCGAGGAGTCGTATCAAATCGGCAAAAGCGGTGAGCCGGTAAAGGCCTATCTTGACATAGACGGCATAGTTCAACTGGCAAAAGACAAGGAGATTGACGCTATACACCCCGGCTACGGGTTTCTCTCGGAAAACACCAAATTTGCCCGCGCTTGCGAAGATGCGGGTATTATCTTCGTCGGCCCACGTCCGGACGTGCTTAAACGGCTTGGCGATAAAACCTCCGCCAGGAAGATAGCAGCGGCGGCTCAGGTACCCATACTCTCCGGCTCCGATCTCCCCGTTAAAAGCCTGGAAGAGGCGCGGGAAACTTGCGCCAAGCTGGGGTACCCGGTTATTGTCAAGGCGGCCCATGGCGGTGGCGGACGCGGGATGCGTGTGGTGCGCAGCGAACTGGAATTGGGTCATCGCCTGGCTGAAGCGCAGCGTGAATCTCTGGCGGCCTTTGGCTCCGACGAGTGCTTTATTGAGAAATTCGTCGAAAAGGCACGCCACATTGAGGTGCAGATACTGGGCGATAAATACCAGAATATCGTTCACCTGTACGAGCGAGACTGCTCCCTGCAAAGGCGCCATCAGAAGGTCGTCGAAATTGCCCCGGCGCAGAACCTTGAAAAAAGCCTCAGACAGCGCATCTGTGACGCAGCCGTTAAAATATGCAACTCCGTAAGCTACGATAATGCCGGCACGGTAGAGTTTCTCTTAGACACGGAGATGAGCAAATACTATTTTATCGAAATCAACCCACGAATACAGGTCGAACATACCGTCACGGAAGCGATCACGGGAATAGACCTCGTGAAGCGGCAGATATTGATCAGCGAGGGGTACCCGCTTCATTCGCCAGAAATCAACATACCAAGCCAGGAATCGATCCACATCAACGGTTGCGCTTTCCAGTGCCGGATTACCACTGAGGACCCTTCCAACAAGTTTATTCCCGACTACGGGCGTATACAGAACTACCGCTCCGCGGGCGGCATAGGTATCCGCCTGGACGCAGGCACCGCTTTCTCCGGTGCACTCGTAACCCCGTACTATGACTCCCTGCTGGTAAAGGTCACGGCCTTTGGCACCTGCTTTGAAGAGACGGCGCGCCGTATGGTCAGGGCATTGCAGGAGTTCAGGATACGCGGCGTAAAGACTAACATCCCGTTTCTCATCAACCTGGTCAACCACGTAGATTTCCTGAAGGGCAAGTGCACCACGCGCTTTATTGACGAAAACCACAATCTGTTTCTATTCCCTCACAGCAGGGACCGCGCCGCCAGTACCATACGTTTCATAGGCGATATCATGGTAAATGGCAACCCGCTTATCAAGGAGAAGCCGAATTCCGTGTTTCGTCGCAAAGCGCCGGTTCCGCCGATTGACCGCAAGATTCCAAGGCCTGAAGGCACCCGTGACATGCTTCTGGAAATGGGGCCTCAAAAATTCGCCCAGTACATTCTTGGCGAGAAAAAATTGCTGCTAACGGACACAACATTCCGTGACGCGCACCAGTCGTTGCTGGCCACTCGTATGAGAACTGCGGACATGCTGAATATAACCGATGCATACTCCAGGAACCACGCCGATTTCTTCTCGCTTGAAATGTGGGGTGGTGCTACCTTTGATACAGCCATGAGATTTCTCCATGAATGTCCCTGGGAGCGCCTGCGTTCCATGCGCAAGCAAGCGCCCAACATACTTTTCCAAATGCTACTCAGGTCTTCCAATGGTGTGGGCTATACCAATTACCCCGACAACGTCGTTAAGGCATTCATAAAACAGGCGGCAGAGAGCGGCATTGACGTATTCCGCGTCTTCGACTCTCTTAACTGGGTTGCGAACATGAAGGTGGCGATGGACGCCGTTCTGGAGACCAACACGCTCTGCGAGGCTGCCATCTGCTATACCGGTGACATCCTGAACCCGAAGCAGAAAAAGTATACGCTGGGCTATTACGTAACCATGGCGAAGGAACTGGAACGGCACGGCGCGCATATCCTGGCGATTAAGGACATGGCCGGGCTTTTGAAGCCTTACGCCGCTTATAAGCTGGTAAGCGCATTGAAATCGGAATTGAAGATACCCATTCATCTCCACACCCACGATACGTCGGGCGGCCAGATCGCCACCCTCATTAAGGCCGCAGAGGCGGGCGTAGACATTGTTGACGTTGCCTTTGGACCTCTTGCCGGACTCACCTCCCAGCCCAATCTCAATACCCTGGTGGAAATGCTCCGTTTTCATGAACGCGACACGGGCATGGATTTCAGGGCGCTGGGGTTGCTTTCGGATTACTGGGAAGTGGCCAGGGAGTATTATGCGCCGTTTGAATCCATTCAGAAATCAAGCACCGCCGAGGTGTACCATCACGAGATACCCGGCGGCCAGTTTACCAACCTTTTCCAGCAGGCGCATTCGATGGGACTAGCGCACCGGTGGCATGAAATTACCGACGTTTACGCGGACGTCAACCAGCTTTTTGGGGACGTAGTGAAGGTGACACCCTCTTCAAAGGTCGTTGGCGACATGACCCTTTTCCTGGTGACAAACGACCTCAATGCCCAGGATATTTTGTCCGGCAGCAGGGACGTTTCGTTGCCCAACTCCGTTGTCGAATTCTTTGAAGGCCGTATCGGCCAGCCGACCGGGGGATTTCCGAAAGACGTACAAGCCAAAATACTGCGTGGAGCGCCTGCCTCCACCGAAAGGCCCGGGGCGAATCTGCCGCCGGTAGACCTTGAAAGGACAAAGAAGAAAGTTGAGGAACAAATATCCAGGCCTATTACCAATGAAGAACTGATGTCCTACCTGATGTACCCAGACGTCTTTGTTCAGTATGCCGAACACCGGAGTAAGTATGACGACGTGTCCGTCATTCCGACGGACGTCTTCTTTTACGGCCTGCCTACGAACGAAGAGGTGGCCATACACATCGAAGAAGGAAAGACCCTGATCGTCAAGGTGTTTGCCATTAGCCCGCCGAACGAAGATGGGAATTGCGCCGTCTTCTTTGAAATAAACGGACAGCCGCGTGAGGTAATGATCGCCAACCGGAAGGTGGCCGCGTCAGTGATCAAACGGCGCCGCGCGGAAGAAGGAAACGTCAAGCACGTCGGCGCACCCATGCCGGGCATGGTAATCGGCGTTAAGGTTGCCGTCGGCGATAAGGTCGCCAGGAACGAACCTTTGCTGGTTATGGAGGCTATGAAGATGGAGTCTACCGTTTATGCCGAGCATGATGGCGAGATAGCCGAGGTGCTGGTCAAGGCAAAGGAATGCGTCGAGGCAAGAGACTTGCTGGTGGTCTACAAGTAGCTCAGGGCTTCAGCCCTGATGGATGTTTGCACCGTACGGCGTGCTAAACTATCCACACCATGACTGACAATGCCTATATCGGTGTTGGGTGCAACGCCCATCAAACCTAAAGGTTTGAGCTACAGGGCCCGTTCTGTGCCTGCATGGGTCGCCCAGAAAAAACACTCCTCCTTCCTGAACTCCATCCGGTGAATGATCGACTGCTTAGAAAGGCAAAAGGTTGTATCATCTTTTATGGAAAATAATGGCTTACTGGGGACGTTGCAAAGAACGCCGGGCAACAAGGGGAAAGGGATGGGCGGTTTTTATGGTTATCAGCGCTTTTTGCCCTCAAGATGGCTTGTGATATCGGCGTTTTCTGCGGTAAGCGGGTTTTTTTGCCGCTTTTGTAAACAGACATCCATAATAATCCAAAATAAAAAGTGTGACCATTATGAATAATACAAGCCGTAATGCAACGATAATCCTGATTGCCTGCAATACCTTTTTGTTTGGCATAAAGATTATTGCTGGCCTTAAGTCAAACAGCCTGGCAGTTATCTCCGATGCCTCGAATTCGTTTACCGATATTATTTCTTCTATTATCATCTTTATTGCAGTAAGGAGTTCGTCCAGACAGGCGGATGAGGGGCATCCCTTCGGCCACCACAGAGCGGAGCCTATTGCAGGACTGATTGTTGCTATCTTTGCGGGCGTCCTGGGCTTTGAAATACTGCATACCTCGGTATTCAAGATTCTCGATGCACACGACCACAATATTAGTACGCAAACGTTTGCCGTGCTTTTCATATCTATTGCCGTGAAGATCGCCATGTCGGTGTATTTTAAGAAGGTTGCCGTAGCCACGAACAGTCCCGCCTTGCAGGCAAGTGCGACCGACAGCCGGAACGACGTGTACGTATCCACTGCCGCCCTCGTGGGCGTAGCCGGGGGCTTATGTGGGTATCCTCAAATGGATGACATTGCGGCAACCCTTATCAGTCTGTGGATTATTCGTTCGGGATACAAGATTGGGGCGCAAAATATTGATTATCTGATGGGCAAACGGCCCAGCCCGGTTATTATGGAAGAGATACGGAAAAAAGCCGAATCCGTTCCCGGCGTAATAGGCATCCGGAACGTGCTGGCACATTATGTGGGCAATTATATCCACGTGGAGATAAGCATAACGCTGGACATGGAGTTGACTCTGGTCCAGGCGCACAACATCGGGGTAAACGTCAGGGAGGCGGTAGAAGGTATCGACACGATCGACAAGGCGTTTGTGCATATCGATCCGATAGCGTAGCCGTTTGGTGCGGGAAATCGGGGGGGGGGAAGGTATGCAAAGGACAACCCACCCCAGCACCCATCCCAAGAAGGGAACCCTGGAAGATGTTTTATTTAATAAGCATTCAGGACGTTCAGGAAATATTTTATTTTCCGATAATGGTGGCGCTTATTTCATTGAGTATGTCTTTTATCGTTGGTATTTTAGATGGAACGATTTTGTTGGGAATGTGTTTGTGGTGTGGGTAAGAAGGAATTTCATGATGCGGTGCATTATCATAACGAAACTTCATTTGACCATGCTTGTCTGAATAGTGATACCTATATTTATCAACAGATAGTTTGTTGTGAAATCCTGCAACAAAAATAGCAATCTCCGGTACCGATGAATCTACAAACAAAAACCGTCCTTTTAATATAGACCGTTTTTCCATCGGGGCCAAAGTGCTTTTGAATGTTGGACGAAAGGATTATGGAACATGATGCAGAAACTTTTTCGATGTTTTCAATAAATTGGTTTATCACGTTACCGTTGAACGAAGGGCGGATTGCGTTTTCCGCCAGTGGGAAAGGAGTGTTGCGAATGCGTACCAGTCAAAATAATCTACTTCGTCACCTACCTGGCCAGCCTCGAACCTTTTCAGGAAGGTCTGTGTGGTTAGATGGTATTTTTGCTCGAATTCTTTGATGGCCTTTTTATAAAATGTAACGGCATTTGAGCAAAGGGCGTATTCACGCTTTAGGGAAGTTTTGATTTCGTCGGTGAGTAGCATGGAATTACTTATAAACTAATTGGGTGGGCAAAGTCAAGGGCTTTTCAAATAGTACGGAAAAACCTTCCCTATTCACCCACTCAGACGTCGAAAATCTGATGCATTTGGCTATCGTTGGTGTTTTAGGTTGTTATATCCTTTATCAGTTTAACTTTCCACTATGGAAATGATGGTGTATAAAAATGTCTCTATCGAAAAAAACAATCTTTTTACATAATCCCGGCGGCCTTACGGAAGAGGCGCTTATCGGCAGTTTCTCGGTTCGGGAGAAGGAATTCCGGTCCATTTTCGATGGCCTGAAAAATCAGGACTGGACAGAACCGGGACGGCATTACATCGTGCAGGGAGGCTGGGGAAGCGGCAAGACAACGCTGCTTTATCGTATCTACTACGAGGTTGAAAACGATAAAGGGCTTTCAGCAAACGTCATTCCCGTACTGTTTCATGAAGAGTTGTACCGCGTCCGGAATCTCTGCGAACTATGGGAATTGCTTTGCGAGCGCCTGGAAGACGTTGCCGGATTCAAGGGAATTGTCGCTGAATTTAAGGGGCGTCTTGAGGAGGATGGCTTTGAGTCCCGTTCCTTCGAGGTTATTGCAAATGCGCTGAAAAGGGAAGGGAAGCATCTCGTTGTCTTTCTTGACGACGTCGGCGTCCTGATGGACAAACTTGACAAGCAGGAATGCACAAGGCTGCACAAAATCCTTCTGGCATTCCCTGATATCTGCTTTATTGGCACATCAGCTACGGCGCTTGACCATGCCTACGAACGCTCCAAGCCGTTTTTCGACTGCTTTAAGTTTGTCTATCTCAACGGCCTGAATGCAAGCGAGGGCATCAACCTTCTGCGGCGGCTGGGCGAGGTGTTCGAAAGGCCGGGAATACGGAAGATTATTGACGAACAGCCCGAAAGAATTGAAACGCTCCGTCGGCTTACGGGTGGCGTGGTGCGAACGATGGTGCTTCTTTTTGAAATATGTTCTAACGATGAATACGGAAACGTCTTCGCGGATTTAGAAACGGTACTGGACCGCATAACGCCGCGCTATAAACAGCATGTAGACGGACTTTCAGCCCGGCAGCAGGAAATCGTTGACGCCATCGCTCTATGCTGGGATGCGGTAACGGCCAAAGATATCTCAAAAAAGGCGCGTCTGGATGGTAAGGTTGTCACCGTTCAGCTTAAGGACCTTGAGAAAAACCGGATTATTGAAAAGACAGTACAGACGGGAACCAAAAACAATCTTTACCGGATAAAAGACCGGTTCTTCAACATCTGGTACCTCATGATGTACGGGCGTCAAAGTGAGAAGCTCAAGGTGAAATGGCTTGCACAGTTTTTGCAAAGCTGGTGCGGCAAAGGGGATTTGGACGAACGGCCTAAAAGGCATATAGCCGCTTTGGTAAAGGGTATCTATTGCCATAAGGATGCATATAGTTCGGCGGTTGCCGGTGACCCGGCGGGGCTGGCCGAAGAGGCTCAAAATCAACTGCTCGACATGGCCGGGGACTTCTTCGAAGAGGTGGGCACGCTCAATCAGTTGTCTGCGTCGGACGGAGCGCTTTTTGATGATGCAATCAATTATTTCCAGTCGGAAAAATATGAAGAGTGTTTAAAAAGCCTGGAGGATATTGCCAATAAAGACGGAAACGTGCTTTATTTTCTCGGGCTTCTTTATCACAGCGTGTTGCATGACCTGGAAAAGACCCTTACCTATTACCTCATGGCCTTGGATAAGGGTTACACGGGCGCCCTGTACAACCTGGCTCTTTTATATAAAACCGAGATCAAGGACTTCAAAAAGGCAGAGCGGTACTACCTTGAGGCCATTGATGAAGGTTACCCGGACGCCATAAAGAACCTCGCCCTTTTATACGAAACGGATTTCAAGGACTTCAAAAAGGCAGAAGAATACTACCTCCTGGCTATTGAAAATGATAGTACCGGCGCTATGTACAACCTCGCGGATTTATATGAAACGGTATTTAAGAATTTCCAAAAAGCCGAGGAGTATTATCTCATGGCTATTAAGGAGGAGGAGGACGCCGACGCCATGTATAACCTTGCGCTTTTGTATGAGTCTGAATTCAAGGACTTCAAGAAGGCAGAAACCTACTATCGCATGGTCGCCGACAAGGGGGATGCAGACGCGATGAACAATCTCGCAAACCTGTATGCCATCGAATTCAAGGATTTCGGCAAGGCAGAGGATTACTATCACAGGGCTATTGAGAATGAAAATGCAGACGCTATGTACAACCTTGCGCTCCTCTACGAGACTGAATCCAGAGATTTCGACAGGGCAGAGGCCTACTACCTTATGGCCGCCGACAAGGGGGACGCGGATGCCATGAATAGCCTTGCGTGGTTGTATTATCAGCATAAAAAATCGAGAGAAAAAGCGGTAGATCTGGCAAAGGGGGCGTTTGCTATTGAGGAGTCGCCCGCCTTCTTGCATACGTTGGTAACGGTTCTTTTTTGGGACAACCAGATTCAACCGGCAATTGATTGCCTGGAAAAGCTACTGGCAGACAAGGAGTTCATAGAACAGAAACCGGGCGAGACGATGAATTTCTTAATGCTGCTGATGGCAAGGAAGCATTATCATCTGGCGCTGAAATATTTCCAGCAAAATGAACTGTCCCTCAAGGAGCGCTTGAAGCCGGTCTATTATGCGCTGATGTACTTTATGCAGGACGAACATCCCAACGAATCCAAAAGGGCGGGTGGAGAAGTTGCGGAAACCGTGGCAGAGGTCGTTGCGCGAGTAAAACAATTAGAGATTGATTTAACGGCTGGAGAAGTTTTTATGGCAAAAGCTCCTGCCGCTGATAGTGAATCCGACCTTGCAAAACAACTTTACCGGCAGTTTAGTGTTGCCGGTGAGTCAGATGTTAAAAGGGATTCGGAATGAAGGAGGAGGTATTCGTTTTTCACAGAAGACCAGGAGCGCTGAGAATGTAGTCTTTAATGCATTTTATCGGGAAAAGGTCTGATTCCTTGTTGTCGGTAGTCTTGCTGCAAATCTACCGGGCAATGCTAAGAAAAGTGGTTGCCGTTGGCGACCTGATTTATTTACCATTTTCGTAATACCTAATAGAAAACCATGGCCACGAAAAAACATAAACCGGTGCGGAAGTCATTTCTTATTTTCGGCAGTCCCAGGATTGAAGAGGCAGAGATACGTGAAGTGGTGGCAACCTTACGCTCCGGTTGGTTATCGACCGGACCCAAGGTGGTCAAGTTTGAGGAGATGTTTAAAACCTATATCGGGGCAAAACACGCCATGGCCCTCAATTCGTGCACGGCAGGGCTTCACCTTGCCATGCTCGTGTCGGGTCTGGGACACGGTGATGAGATTATTACAACGCCGATGACCTTTGCCGCTACCGCCAACGTTATTACGCACATCGGGGCCAGGCCGGTGTTTGTCGATATTGACAAACACACGATGAACATCGACCCGAATCTCATCGAGGAAAAAATTACAAAAAGGACAAAGGCCATTGTCCCCGTCCACTTTGCTGGGAGGCCTTGCGATATGGACGCTATCATGTCCATTGCAAAAAAACACCGCCTGCTGGTTATCAGCGACGCTGCACACGCCATTGAGGCGGAATACCAAGGGCAAAAAGTAGGCAGTTTGGGCGATATGTCCATCTTCAGCTTCTACGTTACTAAAAACGTTTGCACCGGTGAAGGCGGCATGGTGACTACGAATAACAAGGATTGGGCAGAAAAGGTGCAAATGTACGGACTTCACGGCATGAGCAAGGGCGCCTGGCACCGCTATTCCGACAAGGGGTTCAAGCACTACCAGGTGGTTTTTCCCGGTTACAAATATAATATGATGGATATACAGGCCTCTTTGGGTATCCACCAGTTGAAGCGCGTCGGCAAATACCTTAAGGTTCGGGAAAAGATATGGAAAAAATACGACCGGGCATTTCAGGGATTGCCCCTGATCGTTCCAGCCCCCGCGGAAAAAGACACCGTACATGCCCGACACCTCTATACGCCACTGCTCGACATTGATGCAACGAACATCAGCCGGGATGCCTTTCAACAAGGCCTTCACATCGAAAACATCGGCACGGGCATCCACTTCGTCGCCCTGCATTTGCATCCGTACTATGCAAAGACCTTTGGGTTAAAACGAGGCGATTTTCCCAATGCCGAATTTATTTCTGACAGGACAATATCCCTGCCCCTTTCGGCAAAACTGGCAGAGGCGGATACGGATGACGTTATTTGCGCGGTGAAAAAGGTGCTTGGAAAATA
>CAYHFB010000070.1:0-11396 GCA_964355695.1 uncultured candidatus Brocadiaceae bacterium | reverse complement strand
CTTTGGGGCGAATGATAACGCTGTCAAACTTTTAGTGAAAACTCCTTTTACCTATTATGAGAAGTAATCACACAAAGGCACGAAGGCACAAAGAACTACAAAAAAGATACAAGGGGAAATGGAAAATTTTCAATTTTCAATTATCAATTATTCAGTGTGGGAAAACAGAGATTTTCTCTTCCGACTAGTTCGGGTTAGGATATCAGTCTGTTAATCGTAATCTCTTTCATAGGTAATTTTAACGTTCCGCGCTCCCTGTCCGACATGAACAAAGTCAGCCGCTTTTCGGCATCCGACTTGTTGCGTATATCCTTGAAAGTCGATGATTACCACTGCTTACTGTCATCGAAAAACTCAATGCACAAAACTTTACGTAAGCCTTATCTAATCAATACCTTAAAGTTATACATTTTGAAAAACGAGCATAAAAAACAAGAAGTTGATGGATTGTAGTACGGAAGATATGTGGTCGGACAGCATGTAATTGAGTGTTTTTCCAATATGCCGTTCCTACGGAACTTACATGGTTTCTCTGCGTATTTTCTACCAATATTTAGTTCCTAACGGAACTTTGCTATGCTTTCATTACGGTACAGATAGGCCAGGCGCTATTGATGCCCCTGTTGATTAACTGCTTTTTTTACAACATGCCATATATAGCATAGCTTTCATTGTTGCATATTGTATACTACTTTGTTTTCCTGGGACTGTTATCAACAGAGTCATTGATTGGCATTTACCGTTTTCTCCCATCTGGAATCCCTTTCGTAACCGTGGACAAAAAGGGAGAAGATTAGGTCGCGGCGTAGACGCGCCAGGACATAAGGGCGTCTTGCACCTTCAAAGGGATGATCATCCACTCTTGAGTTTTAAATCTGCATAATCTGCAGGTCACTTTTTTACACTTTTTACAATCCTATAAGTACCAATAAAAGATATCATAAAAATCCCCAGCATAGTGAATTGGAAAGTCAGCCCTTTACTATAAGCAAACAACGACAAAACTCCCAGAACTAATTGAGCCGTAGCATAAAGAGATGAAACCTTCCAATGTGGTATTGACAGCTCATTGCACAGATACTGATACAAATGACGTCGATGCGACTGTAATAAATCTTCTCCATTTCGCCATCTGCAGTAGAAAGTAACTATTGCGTCTGCATAAAACAGGTATATAAACATAATAAGGCACAGGAATACATTGAGGTTCGTTGATAGTTCCACTACAAGAACGGCAAAAGCAAACCCTAAAAACATACTTCCAACGTCGCCCATAAAAACCTTCGCTTTGGGAAAGTTAAATGGCAGAAAGCCCAAACAAGCTGCGGATAAAACAGTGCTCATGAAGGCAACATCCTTATTATGGACAATAAAGAAGGCAAAATATGCCACAAGCCCAAAACCTATCAGGCCGGTTAGACCTGCGATACCGTTTATCCCATCCATAAAGTTGTAAAAATTTGTTGTTCCTGTAATAAAAACAATCCAGAATAAAAAAAGGATTATTGTTGAAACAGTGGGAGGTGAGCCAGAAACAAAAACGATTGCTAAAATTGAAAGGATGATTTGAATAATCAAACGCAATTTAGACGAGAAGGTAAAACGGTCATCAAGAAAGCCAAGCACTCCAGCACAACCAATAACAGAAACAACGGCATAGTTTTTTATGAATAAAGAAACAACAACTACAAATGCCAGCAACATCCCAATGCCGCCACCTCTAGGGGTTGGCGTTGTATGCGAGCTTCGCTCGTTGGGTTTATCTATGAAAGCAAATTTGTTCCCATATTTTGAGATAACAAAGGAACAAATGGCGCTGATAAAAATTGATAATAGGGCGTATAATAGCATAATTTTTAATTCGTTATCATTAAACTTACAATCGCAGTTTCAACGAGTCATATCCCGAACGCTCCCCATACGCGATGGGTTGGTTTTTCGGCAAAGCTGTCGAATGAGATAACATCTACCGGAATAGATGGATGCCGCTCCCTGAACCCGGAATAGGTGGATGGAGAAAATGTCTCTGGATTTGACTTTACCTCGAAACCGTACTGCCCCATCACAACAAAATCCAGCTCTGCTTTATCCTGTGTTCTCCAAAAGCAGATATCATCGCTCACCACATGTGAGCTTAATTGTCGGAAACACAGATTTTCAAGAAAAGCTCCCCGGTCGCTCCGTATGCGAAAATCACGAAAATCCCCCACAAGATAGTTCCGCATCCCCATATCGGCAAAGTAAAGCTTCGGCATCTTGGTCAGTTCTTTACGCACATTCGTGTGGAACGGTTTTATCAGCACGGCATGAAACGATTTTTGCAGCACATACAGATAATTATCGATTGCCTGTACTGAAACCCCGATGGATTTTGATAGTTCATTCCGGTTCATGAGAGAGCCAACTTGCGATGCCAGCATCTTAATCATCATAAAATAAGGCTCCGGGTGTCGAATCCGCGACTCCAGAATATCCTTTTTTACCGAGGAGTTGATCAGGTCTTCCAGTATCAGGAGCTTTCCACCTTCATCTGGAGTAAGCACTACCGCAGGATACCCCCCAAATCTGGAAAATTCACTAAATAGCCGCACCAGTTCGTCCCGCTGCATCAGGGGAAGTAGCGACATTGTGTTGAAATTGTCTGGCGAAAGACGTGTTGGGAGAAGGTTTGCCAGATCATCGCGCTGCTTGAACACCAAAAACTCACTGAAGGAGAGGGTTGGTAGATGAAAAAGGCGTTTGCGTCCGGCAAGCGAGTCTTTGAATTTTTCGTCAATATAAAATGCCGATGAGCCGGTTACCACCAGTTTCAGCCGATTGCGGTATTCATCAAAAAGTAGTTTCAGGAAATTCGAGGGATTGTCCAGGTATTGGATCTCATCAATAAACACCGTAGCCCGTTCACCTTCGGGGGGGAGCGGAAGAATTGAAAAGATGTTTTCTGGTGAATGGTTGAGCAACGCCAAATATTCAAGGCGTTCCAGATTGATGAAATGTGCCGTTTTCGCTTGCAGTTGGCAATCCTTGTAAAGCTGACGCAGAATGGTTGTCTTGCCGGTCTGTCGTGCACCAACAATCACCAGTATCAAGTCGCTTGCCATTGCGTCGTTTATCGGATTACAGAGCTTTCTTGTTATCATAAATGCAATATAACCGATATTGTCTGTTTAGTAAACAAGAAATTCACTATCTAACACATAGAGGTGTGCCGCATTTCTGACCAATCAAAAGCAGAATTTATCGGACTTCATCTCCATCGAATTCAACATTGCCAATATCATCCCATATTCCTATCTTCGGAACTTCCCACCTTCTCACCCCACCCTCTTCCCCGCTTTTCCTTAAACCATTCCGCAGTTTCTTTCAGCCCTTGCTCCATTGTGTAAGGCGGTTTCCACCCAAGTTCTCTCTGTATCTTTGAACTATCGATTGTCAATGAACCGACAAGCCGCTCGACAGCATCTGATTTACCGAAAAGCTTCCCGGCAAATCGCATCAAGGAAGGCGGAAAGGGGAACAACCTTGCAGGCCGGCCTAATGACACGGCCACTCTCCGTATCAACTCTGGAGTGGATATATCCTCACCGTCACTCACCAGATAAGTCTGGCCAGCGGCTTTAGGATGATTTATGCAGGTGGTAATGGGAGCATTCCCGATTTTTTGTAACGCATCATTTTAGCGTAGGATGGGTGAAGCGTCAGCGCACCCATCAAAATAAATGAAAACTGACAGTTCCCCGTACACGTTATTCTTCAAGGACTGCCTTACCCGCATGCGTCATGCGCCATGTCCCAACTCTCCCCGTTCCTTCTCGCACCAGCAACCCCTTCTTTTTTTAGCGCTTCAAATAGTCCTTTACCGTATCACGGCGCATAGACAAATCTTTCGCCAGATCGCTACCGCTCTACTTGGGCGCGTCTCGAAGCAACGTTAATATCCGGCATTCAAGATCGGTAATCCGTATGTTTACCGGGGGGGGTGATGCGTAGTTCTACCTTAAAGAAATCTCCAATTTCCTCGATCAGTTCGACAGTTTGTGATTCCATATCGACTACCCCGGTTATAGGTTATCACTGACCCATCTGCCATACCAGTAAATCCTTAAACCAACCCTTTTCCCATCTTGGCATCACAAACCAAGGTCATTATCATCAATCACTAGTGTCAGGTTATAAGTTGAATAAAGGCAATTGGTTATAAAGAACGCCGAACACAAGGTGAGATTATAAAATCGCGCAAAATCAAGATATCCACGATCCAGCTTCAATCAACTCCTGTAATAGCCTTTCTGTAGCCTTTCTTTTATAGATATCCTCAAGGTATTCATCTTTCATCATGTTTTTTATCGGTTCGAGGGTGCGAAGACACTCTATCATAACAACGAGTTTTCTTCTGACAACCTCAACCTCCCTGTCAAAGGAAAAGGCGATATCAATATCACTCTGCATGTGAACCCTTCCTGTCACAGAAGAGCCAAAGAGTATTACGAACCGCAGACTTTCATCCCGGGAAAGCGGCTCCAAGCTTTCCCTTATCTCACTTACCGCGGATATATTAATTGATTTTGCCCTCTTTTCCGAGTGTTTCTATTTTTTTCTTTTCACCAAAGAATCTAAAAAATCTAAAAAAGAATTTATATCTTTAAAAACTATATCCCTCACAGAAAATACCTTATCAGCAACAATTTTAAATTTATCCTTATTCAAATCCATGTCGTATGCATGTCGGAAAAAATGGCGGAATGCCCTTAATTCATCTAAACACTTAAAACTTTCTTCCGAAAGTAAGGCTGGCCTAATATCCTGAATATCCAAACTCATTCTCTCAAGCAGCGATTTGTGCCAATAATCCTGTTCAACATTATTTTCAAATGTTTTTGCAACATTTTTAAACATATTTTCAAAACCGGAAAAAAGCCGATTCACATAAAACGCAGATTCCACCAATCTTGAATATTCTTCACTATCGAGATATATCTTATATGCTGTCTCGAATTTATCAAAAATGTTATTCAACTTCTTAAAATCGTTTTTTATTTCGCTTTTCAGGATAAATATCTTTTCTTTCATAAACAACAATGCCTTTCTTTTTTATTTTTTGTGAAAACGGTAATTCGTTCAATAGCCGTATATCAACTTCCCTCTGAAGGCAGTTGTTAATTTCAGAATAAAGGTGCAATAAATCCTCAAAAGGAATCTCCGGTTCAATAGCAACATCAACATCGGAACAATCATAAAAGGTCATATCGGCAAATGAACCGTACAAATAAACCTTTTTAATCCCGTATCTTTCCCATAGAGATTTTACAGACCTAAGCTGCAAAATAATCTTGGTTTTTTCTTTTTCTTTTGAAACCCTGGTATCTTTCTCTTTCTTTAACAGATAATTTTTTACCCTCTTTGTATCAACACCCATTATATCTTCCCGCAGTGGTAACCTTTATACCCTTGGTTTTATTTTTTCGACAACTTGGTATGCAACGATAAATAAACCTATAAATGTACCCACTAATACTGATTGCCATAGTATCGGTTCTCCTAATCTTAAAAACAGTACCATCATGCAACGCCTTGAACCCACCTTTTGGCATATCAACCTCACAAACCAAGGTTATAGGTTATAATCACACACTACTTCTCACCCCACCCTCTTCCCCGCTTTTCCTTAAACCATTCCGCCGTTTCCTTCAAACCTTGCTCCATGGTGTAGGGCGGCATCCATCCAAGTTCTCGCCGTATCTTTGAACTGTCGATTGTCAATGAACCAACAAGCCTCTCGACTGCACCTGATTTACCAAAAAGTTTCCCGGTAAATCGCATAAAAGAAGGCGGAAAGGGAAATAACCTTGCAGGCCGACCTAATGCAGCGGCCACTCGCCGTATCAACTCCGCAGTGGATACATCCTCACCTTCACTCACCAGATAAGTCTGGTCAGCGGCTTTATGGTGATTTATGCAGGTGGTAATAGCATCAACAAAATTCCCCAGGTAAATGAGACTACGATGGTTGTTTATGCTAGCCAGTGGCAAAGGTATGCCTCGATCTACTATTTTAAACAGACTAAGAAAATTGGCTTTGACTCCAGGGCCATAAACAAGTGGCGGTCTGAGGATAACTATTTCTAAACCGGTATCTCCGGCGACCTTACGAAGCATCTGCTCTGCCTCCCACTTACGGACGCCATAAGGGTCCTCTGGTGCCGGGATATCGTGTTCAGTAAAAGGTTTTTCGCAACCCTCTCCGTTTACCTTGACGGAACTTACATATACAAAGCGTTTAACACCATTGATTGCTGCCATCCGCGCCAAACGCTCAGTCCCGGCTACGTTTGTCTGTCGGAAATGCAGATAGCGGATCGGTAACAGTGTCGTTCATCACATGCACCCGTGCTGCTAAGTGGACAACGGCATCCACTCCAGACAAGGCATCTGACCAATCAGTATCTGCACCGATTGATTTTATCTGGACAACTTCAACCCCGGTAGGCAGACCGGCTGCTTGTTCAGCATATCTTACAGTTCCCCGTACCTGCCAACCATTCAACATCACCTTTTTACACAGTGCTTTACCGATAAAACCGTTGGCCCCGGTAACCAATATATTCATTCTATGGCCTTTTTAATAATTGCAAAAACTCTGAATTCAGACGTCGCAAATTTTTGCGGGTTAAGAGGTAAACCTAATGATGTTGTTCGCCGGCAGTTTGTAGAACCCGCATATACAGGTTTTCGGTAACCCAAAAACCTGCGTTCACAATCAGATTATCAAGTATTGGTTTGACGGAAGGAATCAATCTCTTATGCTTAGCCTCTATAAGACAACTCGGGATTCCGACGGACTTCAATCCCAGCCGCGATGCAACCGTTCTACCCCGGCGTTCATCAAGCAGAAGCAGTTCCGCATTAAGTTCAAGTGCGAGAACAATGGCCTCAGCCTCGCCCTTGTCTAACTCAATCTGAAGAGCCGCAACCTGCAGGCGGTTCGTAGTCTTTTTCGTTTCGATCCAACCCAATGCCTGTACTTCCCTTGAACCAGCCGCCCCTGAACCCGTTACCGCAATTTCATGATAGACAGATTCTGGGATAGCAATTGACCCGTAGAGTTGCCGCAAAATATCCAACTGCCCGATACAGGCCAGATTGATGATTGGGGATGTGTTGCTGACCACAATCATATCCGGCCCATCTCACGCAATGTCTTTAAATCTGCCTCGAATTCGGCCACATCATAATGTACCGGTATCTTGCGACTTGCCAGGAGATGCTGGAACTGTAGCTGGCTCGTCCCTGCCAACCAGCTCGCCTGTCCTATGGTAAGTTTATCTTTCTGGAAGAGCAAAACAGCCAATTCCTGCTTTACTTCATCCTCAGACAGGTGAGTAGCCTGCAGTATCTCATCGGGAATGACAATCTCCATGTTATTTCCCTCCTTGCATCCCCAGTCAGGGATTTGAATGTATTACCACTAAGGTTTATAAAAAAGTCTGGTCATGTAAATCTTCTTTCTGTATTTCCACCAAGAGACCTAGAACATACAACACCTTTGATTGCGGCTATCTTTGCCAGACGCTCAGTCCCGGCTACATTCACCTGGCGGAATACAGATAGCGGATCGGTCGCAGTGTCATTCATCACATGCGCCCGTGCAGCTAAGTGGACAACGGTATTCACTCCAGCCAATGCGTCCGACCAATCGGTTTCTTCCCCGATTGATTCTATCGGAACGACCTCAACCCCGGCAGGTAGCTTGGTCGCTTGTTCCGCAGACCTGACAGTTCCCCGCACATGCCAGCCATTCGACACCATCCTTTTACCCAGTGCTTTGCCAACAAAACCATTAGCCCCGGTAACTAATATTTTTCCCATACATTTAACTTAAAATCAAAGTTCTGGAAACTACCACTGAAGGTTCACCACGACTTTCTTCAATTTCTTTTTGTTCTTCATTAGATAGGACAAAAAAGGGGACAGGCTACTTTTACAAGGCATAGCTGATGTCAAGGATAATCCATGCTCTTTGCTCACTTTCATCTTCCCTCATGGTTATATTTTCAACCAGTTTTCGATTTCCAGTCCATCGATTCTTTTGAAATGATCTTCATTGTTTGTTATAAGGACTGCGCCATGTTCCTTTACAATACTTGCAATCAGAATGTCTGCGTCGTTAATAAGATTTCCGCTTTTCTTGAGAGAGGCATATATTTCTCCTCCCGTCCTGGATGACTCATATGACGCTTCCAGCATTATAGAGGCATTAACAATCCGCTCAAGAAAATCTTCTTCATTATATTTTCCACTCGCACATATGCCTTTAAAAAACTCGTATACAGTAATCCAGGTTAATCCTAATGAGTCATTTTAAGCAAGGGTTGCAATCTTATTTTTGACAGCCTCATTTCCTCGAAAATATTCAATAATGATATCCGTATCAAGACAATATATCAAAGTTTGATTTCCCCTCTGCCGAAATGGTTTCTTTCTTCAAGGATATCCTTGAAGATTTTAATCTCTTCAGCATTTTTCTCTCTCCAGACGCCGAAAAGATCTAAAATATCATTTTTGTCAAACCTTGGTGCTTCTATAATCACACGAAGTTTTTTCCCCTTCTTAAGGGATAATCTGTCTGCAATTTCTTTGGGTATTGACAGGTGACCATCATTTAAATATTCTGCTGTGTATGCTGCTTTGTTCCCCATTTTTATACTCCTTTCCCGATTCAATTCAATAAGTAATTATAACACTTTTGAGTGACAACTTTATTGAGACAAAGTGGGGACACATCCCATTTTTTATAAACTTGCGAACGGAACTCTTCGGGGTCAGGTCTTTACTCTTGATTCTGCTGCCCCCCCCCTTTGGGGAAAATAGGGACACTTCCCATTTCCCGAACCCCAACCCAATGCCTGTACTTCCCTTGTACCACTTTCCCTTATGATTAAAACATCCGTATCTTATTATTACAACTATAATTTCAGAACGGTCTTTTTAAGAGAACTCTCAAGACTCAAAGACGCCAAGAAAGGCTATTCTTTGCGACTTTGCGCAAGAGACGGTATTTCAAGGTACCGGCACGCCTTTATCGCCTTCCTGTCATCAGTTGCCAATATAGGGGCAGCCGTTTGACTCGTCAAGAAAAAAGCCATTTTCATATCTTATGCAGGACTGGAAAGGATTGCAACCATTTGATACAGATAACCAGGGAACACTTGGGGTTTAGGCGCCAAGTTTTTACCCCAAAAAAAGCTTTTATGTTTTTGCCCCTCTTAGCGCCTCTGCGGCTTTGCGTGAGCATGCTTTTCCTTAAACCACTCTGCCGTTTCCTTCAAACCTTGCTCCATGGTGTAAGGCGGTTTCCACCCAAGTTCTCTCTGTATCTTTGAACTATCGATTGTCAATGAGCCGACAAGCCGCTCGATTGCTTCTGATTTACCAAAAAGCTTCCCGGCAAATCGCATCAAAGAAGGAGGAAAGGGATACAACCTTGGCGTCCAACCTAATGCAGCGGCTACTCTCCGTATCAACTCTGGAGTGGATACATCCTCACCACCACTCACCAGATAAGTCTGACCAGCGGCTTTTGGGTGATTTATGCAGGTGGTAATGGCGTCAACAAAATTCCCCAAGTAAACGAGACTGGCCGTTTGTTCCGCAGACCTGACAGTTCCCCGTACATGCTACTCTTCAAGGGCTGCCTTACCCGCATGCGTCAAGCGCCAAGTCCCAACTCTCCCTGTTCCTTCTCGCACCAGCAACCCCTTCTTTTTTAAGCGCTTCAAATAGTCCTTTACCGTATCACGGCGCATAGACAAATCTTTCGCCAGATCGCTACTGCTAGACTTGGGCGCGTCTCGAAGCAACGTTAATATACGGCATTCAAGATCGGTAATCCGTATGTTTACGGGGGGGGTGATTGGGGGGGTGATGGGGGGGGTGATTGGGGGGGTGATGCGTAGTTCTACCTTAAAGAAATCTCCAATTTCCTCGATCAGAAGGGTAGCTTCAGGGTACGCTTGCAAAAACTCCCTGATCCGCACAAATCCGGTTCCGTAGCGCTCAATATCGCCCGTCAGATAGAATGCTTCCGCCAACAATCTGTTTCTCAGAGACGAAACATAATCATTGCGCGCCAGATCTGCCACACGGAGCTTGCCGTACAGCCTTCCTGGATTTGTAAAGACAATCCGGTCGTCGAAAATCTTGATGACAATATCCGAAGCGTTCTTGTAGTCACGATGCACCACCGCGTTCAGTAAGAGTTCTCGAATCGCTTCAAGTGGATACTGCCAGCGCTCCTTGCGCCCAAGACTGCCATCGAAATAATAGGCAAGGTTGATATGCTTTTTTATTAAGGCAAGCGCCTCATCAACCGCGATAAAAAGAGGCGCTCTGACGACATTGTCATCGATGATGGTCGCTTCTGACTTGAAACGTCCGATACGGATTGCATAATCTGGGGACCCAAAGAGCAGATACGCAGCAAAGGTCACCTTCCCTTCGCGGACAAGTTTCAGTTTTGCAAGGTTGGTACGCAGGTTATCACGTAGCGTAATTCGTCCCCGTCCGTTCACGCTGGCAATAAATTGCTCCATAAGTTTTATATCCAGATCGGCCATAATGTACCTGGATGGATAGGCATCATACGAGACAGACAGGGATTGTTGCTGAAGATCAACGATTTCTTCCAGCGTCAAAAGGTGATTGCTGTTGTGGACACGTTTGTAATAGCGGTTCTTGTATGAAACCGGCTTGACTGGAAATTCACTGATTTCAAAAACAAGTACCGGCTTGCCTTCCCTTTGTTCAATCAGAACCTTCGGAATAATCTGTGGGTAGGTGGAAACCTTTATCTCGTTAAGATAGCGTTGCACGGTTTCCGGACCGTTCTCAACACCACAAGGTACGCCAAGGTCATCCACACCGACGATAACTTTACCACCTTCAGCATTGGCAAAGGCAACCAACGAGATAATGACCTCTTTCCCGAATGTTTTTTTATGTTCGACAGTTTGTGATTCCATATCGACTACCCGGGTTATTGGTTACCACTGACCCATCTGCCATACCAGTAAATCCTTAAACCCACCCTTTTTCCATCTTGACCTCACAAACCAAGGTATAGGTTAAATGCGTATTGAAAGTCTTTAATTTCTCAGGCAGATAGCAGGCAAGATACGAATAGGGAGCGATGAATCGTGTAATTTAAGTTACCGGAATAGCAATGTCAAGCCAGTTGTTTCTCTGGTAATAACAAAGAAAATACCTTGTTTGGATAATCAACGGTGAGAATAAAATTACCAAAAAAACTTCTTACACCAAGCAGAGAAAAATAAAGATTCGGCATGAAATCTATTAATACATCCTGCGTTGAAAATTCTTCTATTATGATTCGTGTTATA
>CAYHFB010000069.1:1591-11451 GCA_964355695.1 uncultured candidatus Brocadiaceae bacterium | reverse complement strand
TTGCTTGCTTGCTTGCTTGCTTGCTTGCTTGCTTGCTTGCTTGCTTGCTTGCTTGTCTGTGGCTTAGTAAAGCGCTACATGAGTTCTTTACATTACGCATATTTCTCAAGAAATCAATATTTCAAATGTAGCATCAAATTACAAAGGTTCGATGAAGCTAAGAAACCTGCTTCTTTTCAATATTTTCATGTGCCTAAATATACATCTTATCATAACATACGTCAACAATAAATAGCATTTTTATATATGCTTCGGGTATACTCTTGCCCCGTTTTCTCTTTCTCCCGTCTTAACACTTCCAAAGCTGAGCAGCTACGAAGAAGACCTTAAAAGGATTTCACTGTTTGCTTCACATTGCCGTTTATCACTAATTGGCTTGTAACAAATCGAAACGACTCCTGATCGTCTTCGTCATGACCAAACACCGGCAGCAGTCCGTGTAAATAATGACACGACTCTCTATCTTTTGAACACCCACCTGGTTGTTTATGTGTTTGCACTCTGGTGGAAATATTGGCAATACTAACTGAGGCACGAATATACCCATCCTTTCGCGTGGGAAAAAAGGCATCATACCATTTTCACACAGAAAATCATGGGCTTTCTTGCTCTTTTGTTCGCATCCGCTTATGTCTGTTAGGCTTGGGATGTTTTTGGCGCGGGTGGCACTTCCAGAGTTCTGAAGGTACCACAATTGGGGAACGCCCCCCGAATTGATGTCAGAAGCCTGAATGACGTAGTGAAAAACAAAAGGATTATTAAACATTTGCGATTAACCGAACACGATTTACGGCAAATAAACTATGCATACCTTGAGTCGTTACCTCAAGGAAAGCTGGTAGAAGTTACAAAGACTCTTTTGGACGATCTGAAAGATGCGAGAGATCGCCTTAATCAGAATCCGCAAAACAGTTCTCGTCCGCCAAGCAGCCGAGAGCCTTGGTTAAGAGCGAAACTTGAGGAGTGCTTTCTGATGAGCCTTTTTTCTCTGCGCCCTCTGCGTCCTCTGCGGTGAATTTGTTTTTCCCTGTGAATGGGGCAAAAGCCGCAATCTGTGCCCGTGCCGAGTATTGCCACACGCATCCGGGATTTGATACTCAAGCCGGTAAATAAAATGAAAACCCCTATACACAATCAAACTGTTTTAATCAGCCGGAGGCCATGCCTCGCTGGTGTTCTACTCCATTACATGCCCTTTCTTCTATCTTCTTTTATTGATCTCCCGATAACCTGGCGGGACAGGCTCTTCCACTCTCTGTCTTTCGTATACTGCCTGATAAAGGCGACCTTATCTGTTGCACTTAATAGCCTTCCAAGGGTCCTGTTTAACTGGACGAGGTTTTTTATCCTCTTCGTATCAGGGATGCTCCGGTAAACCCTTACCCCTTCCAGATCCAGCAGAAAGAATCGGTGCCTGTCCCCTTCCTTCCTTATGAGGATGTTGTGGTCCTTCAGGTCGTTATGATATACGTTCTTTGCATGAATCTCCCGGAACAGTTCAGCCAGTGAGCGAAGGAATGTCCGCCTATCAGACAAGGAGGCCTGTTTGTCCTGAAGGCACTCCCGGTAGTAGTCAACGGATATCGGTGAGTTGCTGACGCCCCTGGTGATGTAAAAACTCTTCCTTCCCAACCCGAATCTCTTCCATTCAATGGCGGCAAGGGGTTGGGCGGTGGCAATCCCCTTTTCCATCAACATCATCGCCCCTTTCCATGCCCTTACAGCCTTTGACCCTCTGATGAACCCTTCTATGTAAGACCAAGCAGAGTAGGTGTTATAACGCTTAAGATATATCTCTTCCCCGTTCCATATAACCTTGCCGACTTTGATCCTCTTCTGGTCCTTGATGATAGTACATTCCGCGGAATCAAAGAGGCTATCGGGGTCAATCACGAATAGCCCTTCGTACCCCTCCCATACCCACCCTTTTTTTTCACCTCTATTCAAATATTTAGGCATAGGTTTTATCTCTGATAACCAGGAGGCAGAGCCTCTCAATGTCTCTGGCATTCGCCTCCAGCGAGTACCGCTCCGCTGTTTTTCTGGCAATTTGGCCAAGTTTAATCCGTTTGGAGGGGTCAAGCAACTCCTTCATGATAGCAGCCATCTCATCAGCGTCATGGGGATTATTCAGTATGTACCGTTCCAGTTCCCCCTTCAACAGCTCCGAGACGCCGGCCCGGCCACTAACTATTACGGGAATCCCACAGGCCATCGCCTCCAGCGCCGCATTGCCAAAGGCCTCCTGGAGGGATGGAAGGGCAAAGAAATCTGCCGCTGCATAAAACCTTGCCACGTCTTTCCTGGGACCGGTAAATATTACCCTGTCATCGATTCTAAGAGATTTGGCCTTACCCTTGTAACGGTCAATGGCGGCGTCTCTGCCCACAACAAGGCAGTAAAGCCCTTCGTCCTTAAGAGAAACAAGGGACTTCAGGAGCATCTCAAGTCCCTTCCTTTTAAAGCCGTTTCCAAGGAAGAGGCAGACAGGCGCATCCAGCGGCACGCCAAACTCACGCCGAACGGCTTCCCGGTGAAGAGACCTCTTGTCCGGATTAAAAAGCCCCGTGTCTATACCGTCGTAAATGATATCGATATCTTCGTCTGGAACACCGTATACGTCCAATAGCTCCTTCTTCACAACCTCTGAGATAGCTATGACCTTCCTGTAGCCATCTTTTCCGAACTGCCTCTTTTCAATGGACAGCATTGAGGTATGATAGGGGCTGATCATTCTGAAAAATCTTTTTAGCGCCCCTTCCGTCTCCATCATCCTCTGAAGGAACACCCGGTGGGTGCCGCCCCCGCACCTGACGACGTCCTGACGAAGAAGCTTCGTAAATCCAACGACCAAATCGTGGCCGCCCTTGAATGCCATCCGGGGGCCTAAATATGCCAGACTCCAAAGCTTTACCGTCCTTCCCAAGCCGAACGACGGAATCCTGTGGATTGATACACCCTCATGTATCTGCGTGCGCACCTCCTGGCAGTATACATGGACGGAGTGGCCGAACCGGCTCAGGCAACCGGAAAGCTCGTAAAGGTCCCGCTCGGTGCCGCCCACCGTATCGTATCGCTTTGCTATGAAGGCTATGTTCATTTCCCGAAACCCTTGTATCTGCCGATTATTAACCCCAGCCTTGAGGCTGGGGTGTCAGACACACGCCAAGTCCGGGCTTTAGCCCTGACTGCACGCAACGTGTCATTCTTCATGCTAACATCTTTAACCATATAAGGTTCTCTGTTTTTTGTACCCCAGACGGCGTGTATTATAATTTTAACGAATTCCATGCCTTCCTCCCATTATCATCAGGGCTAAAGCCCATTTCAGTGGTCATCACGCACCCCAGCCTAAAGGCTGGGGTTAATAAAAAAGCGCTACGGCATCCATACACATACCGTCCATCACGAACCGCAGCCCAAAGGCTGGGGTAATGGCTGGAGAACTTGGGCATAAGGGCTAACGACTATACGTGGACAGGCAAAGCACGTAGTGGAAAACACAGGAAGGATACAAGGGGCGATACGAAAGGGACTTTTTAAAGGTTTCAAGGGACTCAGCTTTTTTTACCCTTTTTGCCGTAAACTCTTGCCAGCCGGTAGTGCCGGTATGCCAGTCTCCTTTTTATGCTTGCCGCCCTGATCCCGGTATTCCTGGCAGCCGATGCACCCTGATTCCGTTGCTTCACGTACCTTATCCTGCCCAGATAAGGTTTGAGCGCCTCTTCCGTATTGTCGGTAGAACCATCGTCCACAACAATCACTTCAAAATCTTTGAAGCTTTGAGTGAGAACGCTTTCAAGTGATTCCACAATCAGCGCAGCTCTGTTATAGGTGGGTATTATTACCGAGACCTTCATTGGTTTCTTTTAATGCAATCATAAAAAGACATTGGTTTATGCCCAAAATTAACATCATAAGCCGCAGATGCTTCGTGGAGAAAAAATTGGGCTCGAAACTTCCGCAAACCAGAAACCCTACAAATGCCGCCAAGATACAGATATGAAGGACGCGCAGCGGATTATAGGGTGTTGGCGCGCGCCCGGCTTTTTCGTTTTGAACGCATCTTCGCAAAAGGGTAAACAGGAGCCATGCGTACGCCGCAAAGCCAATCAAACCGGTCGTTGCCAGCGCATGTACGTGGTCCATGGATACTCTCAAATGTTTGCCGGTTGAGACGTACTTATACGCCTCATGCCCGATTCCGGTAAAGGGGGATTTCTTTACTATTGCTACCGTGTCTTTCAGCATTTGTAATCGTTCCAGGTTACTTCCGGTTCTTTCACCTCCCGGTTGGAAGGGCTTGACCGTGCTGTTTATGATCTTCCCGGCAGAAGAGTGTGGGCAATATAACGCCACGAAAAACGCCGTTATTATTACCAGCAATCCCAAAGGCAACAGTATCTTCCAGTTCCAGTAAAACAACAGGACTGTTATGCCGGCAAACGTACCCATCCATGCAGCCCGTGACAAGCTCAGGAAGCTTGCTGTCAAAAGAATGCTGAGGAATAACACGAATATTCCCCTTTTTATCCTTCCCATTTCCACCATGATTAATGGCCCAACCACCATAGGGATAACCAGGGTATTGATGTGGGACGTAAAGATGTCAAGCCGGAGCGCGTTTGCACGAAAATATTTGACGATTTCGATGCCCGACCACATGACGGCCATGTAAAGAATGATGTTGGCCAGGTGGGTGGCAAAGCCTTCTTGCATTTCGTAATTGGCAAGCATTATATAAAGCAGGAAGAATCTGAAGGCGCCAATTGCGGCAAGGCTGTGAAGGGGTTTTATTGAGAAGAATGAGGTAAAGGCCAGCGCCGCAATAAAGGCAAGCATGGCTATTCCCACGCCGGTTCTACGAAGCAATGGCTTCCCAACACCTACTTGATGCACAACGTAACCAATAGGGATCAACCAGAATGCCACCTCGGTTAAGGCTATTGATACCGGTGTTAAAGCAATAAACAGGATGATGGCACTTTTAAACAGATAATCTCCATATTCTTCCATTGCGGACTTCGTAGTCGCATTCATTTGCATGTACTGTTGCTCCTTTACTTAAAAATCTTTTTCAAACACGATGTTCTAGAATATCCCGATAGACCGCCTCTGTCTTATCAACGATCGCATCTAAAGAAAACTCTTGTACCTTTGTGAGTCCACCGATTGCCATACGTTCCCGAAGTTCCTTATCACACAAAAGCCTGATAATGGCAGATGACAGCGCATCCGAATCCCCCGGCGGAACGACAAACCCGGAGATTCCATCCGTAACAACCTCCCTGCTTCCACCAACGTCCGTAGTAATAACGGGAACGCCGAGAGCCATCGACTCCTTCAACACCCCCGGAGAACCCTCACCGCTGATGGATGAAAGCACCGTTATCGTGCATTGAGCAATAAATCCCCTGATGTCCTTTTGGAAACCGGGAAACGACACCTTGTCCGCAATAGCCAGGCTTTTTGCATATCTTTCCAATTCGCCCCGCAGTTCACCATCCCCAACGATTATGAACTTTGCACCGGGGATCGCCGCTAAAACCTTTTTTGCCGCTTCCAAGAAATACTTGTGGCCTTTATGTCCGGCAAGGTGCGCAACGTTGCCCACTACCGGCTCAGGCGGCTCAACACGCCTCTTTTCATAGCGGCTAAGGTCTATGGCGCTGTGAATGGCAACAACCAGATGGAGTGGAATCCCGGAATTGACAAGGTCGTTCCTCACTGCCTCGCACACCGCAATCAATTTATCAACCGCGGTATATTTCAGCTTTCCCCAAAGCCCCTTAATCGGAAAGCTAACCCGCCGGGTAACCACAACCTTGTGGCCTCTTCCAAGCAGAGACGCGAAATATCCGAGGGTGTGCGCATTGGAGGTATGCAAGTGAAGGATATCATAGCCGGTTCTCAACTGACAGGCAATTTTAAAAATGGCAATCGGGTCAAAACCGCCCACCATGGACATCTCCACCACCGTCAGGCCTTCGTTCTTCGCCCTTCCCGCCAGCGGGCTGCCGGGTTGGCAAATAATCGTGGACGCATGTCCCTTTGCCATGAGACCCTTTGCAAGGTACAAGACCTGCTGCTCACCGCCACGCCAGGTCTTTTCAGTGTTTATATGAAGTATTTTCAATTCGATTATCTTTTCTTCTCGTCTCTTCTCTGTCCCCGGTAATATGGCTCAATTCCCATAATTTCGAGTACTTGAGAAATACGTAATAGGCGGAGGAAATGGCTATAATAAATCCAGGGATGCCATCCCTGAACCCTTGCTTTAAAAAGTATTTCTTAAAAAACGCCCCAAAAGGCCTGGATATCATATTCCAAACATCAGCCTTTTTTCCCAGCTTCAGATACTCCACTGAGCTTATCGTCGTAAAATTGTTTATGGTGCTAACGTGATGTGCAATATCGTTGTAAGTGTAATGATCTATATCACCATTCAGATAACCCACGTTTCCTTTCACGATGACCATGTCATGGGGATTTGTCCCCCCCCACCGTGCCTTATCTTTTCTGAAAAGCCTTACCTTGTAGTCGGGATACCATCCTGAATGATTTATCCATCGTCCCAAATAATAGACGTGTCGCGGCATTTTGTAAGCGTCGGCTTTTGGATTGTGTAATATCTTTTGAATTTCTCCGGCAAGTTTTGGCGTGATTCGTTCGTCAGCGTCTATTGAAAGTATCCACAAATGAGCGGCTTTGTCCACGGCAACGTTTTTCTGCGCCACGTGGCCGGGCCATGGGTTGAAAAACACCTTGTCCGTATATTCCTTGCAGATATCTACGGTCTTATCCTTGCTCCCGGAATCCACGACGATTATTTCGTCTGCCCATTTCACACTTTCCAGTGCGTCACGAATGCGTTTTTCTTCATTGAGTGTAATTAAGGTAACGGAGAGTTTTTCCATGTCATAACCCGTACGAATCGGAAGAGAAAGCCTTTCTATTTCCCCACACAAAGCCAAAAAGATTTATAGTAATCGTTCACCGCAGAGGGCGCAAAGAACGCAGAGAAATGAAACTATTGCATGATTTCCATTTTCGTCGTAAAAATAAATCTTTCCCAAAAAAGGAAGCAGGTGCTTCTGGTACGGGTGCATTTCCAAGCTGGAGCTTGGGAACAAGAACAGCTTCTAAAACAATCTGTGTAATCTGCGAAATCTGTGGTTCCAAAGCCTTTCATCCATCCACGCATTCGCACCGCACATCACTTCACCTCAAACAGCGCTTTTTCTATCCCAATGTTCCCTTCGGCGTCGAAGGCGTTGACGGTGAGGGTATAATCGCCTGGCGGGAGCGGCGCGGTGGTGATTTGAAACGACTCTTCGAGACTGTCAAATATCCCATCCACAGGATAGGCAGATATCCATTCCTGTCCATCAAGGGTGTATTGCACCTTTATAATTTGGCAGTCCGCATCCTTTGCGGTGCCGGAGATAATGTACCTTCCGCCCGTTCCGGCAGAAGCACTTAACGATTTAATGGCCGGTTTGGAATTGTCAATTACGATGGGCTGGGTTATTTCCTCAGCCGTGCAGGCTATCTCAGGCGCATTATCGGGGCTGTCACAGGCCAAAAGCCTGACGTGGTATTTCCCGTCAGGTAAACGCAGGGTGTCCCAGGGATACGTCCCCTTTTTCTGGGTATTTTTTTCCATAATCCGCCACGCCTTTTCGTCTATGCCTTTGTAATAAATGGTTAATTGCAGGGAGTCGTTATTGGGGTCTTCCACTTCCCACTGAATGGTTTTCTGTGCTACTTGATGGTGGGGCTTTTGGGTAGCCGCCGTCTGTGACTTTGCTTCCGGCTTATCGGCTGCCTTTGCATCCGCTGTCTTCGCTGCCTTTGCGGAGGGGTCTTTTTCTATCGCAAAATTAATAATCTTTGGGGACTGGTTTTTAGGGAGATAGGTAAGCGACACGGTGTTTAAAGAGGGTGATACCGTGTCGTTTATGGTTTGTAAGGTGGCCTTGTATTGTATAAAGCGCGCCGGGGGACTCGTTATCATTTCACCGGAACCGAGGCAAGGATAAGACCAGTTGCTCCAGGTGGCGTCGGGTCTTTCACTATTTCCGGTGTGCGTGGAAAGCGCTATCTTTGTGCCGGACGGCTGAGAATCCGTCCAGGAAATATGCCCCCAGTTTGAGGCCGCGGTGGCGTCAAACACCTGGGAAGAGAAGTAGCCCTCCGGTACGAAGGATGGCGATATTTTGTAAACCTTTCCGCGGTTTCCCGTGCCGAAATACAGTTCGTCATTGTCCGTGCTGAGACAGCAGGTCACCTGGGATTCTTCCACCGTAGCCAAACTGCTGGAATCCTCGTCTTTGCAGAGCTTATAGACGCCCGCGTTGTTTCCCGTTACGGCATAAAGGTTGTCCTGAGTATCCAGCGAAAGGTCAAGGATAAGCGACTGGTTGGTCTCAAAAATTTTCCGTGAAAGACCATCCGGCGTAATTTTATAGATGTAGTTTGGCGCTGTCGGCATACCGGCAATCTTCGACGGGGTTGCAGGTTCCCTTACCACGGTCTTCTGCTGACGCATGGAAATGGCCCGCGTCACGGGCGTCTCTTCAGGAATATTTAAATCCCACGCCTTCTCTTCCTTGAGAACGACGGCGACAACCCCCGCATGCGTCGGCTGTTGCGTGGATGACGTAGCGGGTACCTGCGCCTGCACGCCTGACGACGTGCCTGCATAGACGTTGCCCGCGGAATCCAGCGCGATGCAGTGTATCTCATCTTCACTGGCGTCATAAATCGCCTGCGCCTGGCCGTTGTCCGTTATCTTATACACCAGGCCGCCCGGCTCTGTCCCTGCATATATCGCCCCGTGCGAGTCAAGGCATACGTCCATGATGTTAGTTTCCGTAGAATCAAACAAGACGGAAGGAACACCGTTCGGCGACACCTTATACAGGACGCCATCGTTTCCCGTCCCGACGATAAGATTGGAATTGTCGTCAACGGCCATATCCCACAGATATGTTGCCGGTAAATCGCAAAATACGGTTGCCTTGCCGCTCGTGTCTATTTTGTAAATAATACCCGTGGGCGCAACGCCGGCATAGAGATTCCCGTGAACATCCGCAGCAAGGCTCTGGACGTATAATTCGGGAGACTTGAATATCTCAACCGCGTGAGAACCGTCTTTAATAAGATAAACGGCCCCCGGATCGCCCGTGCCGACGTAGACGTGATTCTGTTTGTCGGCAACAATAGACCAGACAAAGGAGCCTTTAATGCCCGGAATGGCCTCTACCTTGGGGGAAAGCCGCAGATCGCCCGTGCTGTGAATGGCCGTGTTTTGGGTAACGCCTCTGCTGAAATCGGATTCAAGGGAGGACGTCCACGTTCTGGTTGTTGTTCCAAAGGCGCAAGGGGAAAGGAATGTAAGGAAGAAAAGCAGCGCCATTGTTATTGGTAACATGTTGTTCTTAGTCTCTATCATGGTAAAGGAATTTCAAAGTTCAATCCGGCTAAAACAATCGTACCAAAAGACTGGCTGAAACATACCTCGGTGAAGTTTAAAGGCCGGTAATGGGTTTCAATTAGATAAATGCCTTTATGATGAGGGAGATGGTACCGGCGTTGAAAAAAACAAGGAGCCATTTGATTCGACGGATCTCAATCTTTACAAGCTTGATTTCTGCCTCAAGTGAATCGAATTTCGATTCCATGCGAACAAAATGGTTTTCGTAATCGGCAACAGATTTGGCTACCGCTATGGCCTTCTCTTCGGATGCACCCGCTTCTTTCAGGGCGTCATAGCGTTCTCCAATCATAGTAATCATACGGAGGATTATACCAGAAGGATAGTGATTGGCAAAAGAAATTTCAGGGATTGGTGAAGT
>CAYHFB010000069.1:0-1491 GCA_964355695.1 uncultured candidatus Brocadiaceae bacterium | reverse complement strand
GGATTATACCAGAAGGATAGTGATTGGCAAAAGAAATTTCAGGGATTGGTGAAGTGTAAATGCAGGCAATATAACTGAAAAGAACGGGTAACGTGCAGCACATTACCCATCATAAGGGAATTTACCAATTTCTCCGATAATTCCACACGGCTCCTTCCCATTTCCCTTCCAATGTGCCTTGTTTTGCTAAAAAAGGTTGCAATGTTTTTTGTTTTTGCTATATTGGACGTCTCATGGAGAAAAGCAATTTCCTGTCAACTGGATATAACTACCGGAACCATAAATTTCACAGATTAAAAAGGGAGTCGGGAGGGTTGCATCCTAAAAGTTCCTCTCCAATAGGGCTGATAATATAAAAATACTTGCAATTTTCTTTGGTTTTTGATTTACTACCACGCAGTCTTAAAGGGAAAAAACAATTTTCTATCATCTAATTTTCGATCTTGCCAGCTATTAGGCGACACGGTAGGAAAGCCTGCCTGCTTGTTAGTGAGAGGGGAAGTCATTATGTCCGATGTCGCAACTCAGGCACGAAGCCTCGCGGCCGTATGTGGCGATGCGCTAGTAGGTTCAGTTCTCCGGCGCTTGGCCGAGATTGAGCTGGGTCGCATTGATTTAGCCGTCGAACGTGTACGCAAAGAGCTTGCACCCTTCGAGTCTCGCTTCGGACGGGAGAGCCTGGCAACATGGGAAGCATGGCAAAGCGGTGATATTGGTGACGATGCCGATCTGATGGAGTGGATGGCACTGACGGAGAATTTCCAATTGCTCCTCAACAAAAAGGCGGAACTTGTCGCTGGCTTTCCAAGATGATCCGCGATTACTTGCGGGAGTTGGAATCCCGTTTGACAAGTTGCTCCTGGGCCGTCGCTATCGAGGTGGCGCGTTGCGATATTACCGACCTTGATGATATCGTAATCCTAATCTACCGTTTTCGCATTAGTCTCGAGGGTGGTGGTCTGTTGGAAATGATGGAACGGGTAATTGTCGAAGGAAACTCACCACTATGTCATACAACCTATCGATTCCACTGGCAGGATGCCAAGGGGCGACTCATTCGCCGCTGGGACAATGCACCGCATCATCCTCATCTGCCAGGTTTTCCTTACCATCTTCATTTGGGCGAAAATATGAGCGTAGAAACATCAGAACAGATCACTGGATTGATGTTGCTTGGCGAGATAGACAGTTTGATGGGACAGTCCAGGCATATAGCCAGGTAGGTTGAGCTGAGGCACAAAGCCCAATCATAAAAATCTCAAAACTTTCTGGTGGCCCACCTGCCGCGACACGACCAAGGATATCGAAAAGCTCTGGATTCTCCTGATGGATATTGGGGATGAATTCGCTGACATATTTACCTTTGACACCAATAAATGTCTTTTTTTGATGTGCAAAAAGTATTACCCAATGTCTTGTCAAAAGATGACTGGTGTTATCTGTATCGAGATCAAGTATATCCGTTCATAGATGAAGAGATTTTCCGAGAAC
>CAYHFB010000068.1:0-11461 GCA_964355695.1 uncultured candidatus Brocadiaceae bacterium | reverse complement strand
TATGGTAGGACTTTGGTCTTTTGGAATGTTCAGTTTATGCCCGTTGACAGTATATAGAACACAGCCTGCGTTGTTGTGTGTTGCATATTGTATACTACTTTGTTTTCCTGGGACTTTATCAACAGAGTCATTTATGTCTCTGATAGAAAATCGCCTCATTTTAGCTTTTTAAAAACCAAAACGACTGCGCCCTTCTGTTTTCAATTAGAAGGGTTTTTCAACAGAGTCATCAATCTACCGTGTGCAGAAGGGTAATGGAGGAATCCCGTAGGGCGACTGGGGTTACCCTTTTGCGGTTATACGGTAGGCTACGCCTTAGCAACGGGAGAAAAAAGAGAGGGCACGGTATTGTACACGCCTTGAAGTGGGAGAATACCCTGGCAACTACCGGGTAACTCCCAAAACGATTTCTCTTTGTCCGTAATGATGGTTAGTGTTTTTTACTTACGGCAAACGACACATCACCTGAAGGGGAGACCATGCAGAAAATGTTTTTGTATATCGTGTTTCTTGTTTTATTTATGAGCCGGACAGTCTTCGCCCAGGGGAATATTGTTGATTATTTTTTGAAGAACCCGAATGCCTGGGATGACACCAAAAGGATTATCCATAAGACACCGACGAGGGTTATTGTTGCCGATGGATTGGCCGGATTGGGATTCAACCTCGCTGAATTAACCGAGGGCGATGAGGTGGCGTTGGTTTTTCTTGAAGCGCGGACGGCCGAGAGGTTTAAGCGTCCGGGTTTCTGCCAGGCGGAAGGCAACCTGGCTCCTGGCGTAAACCGGGTGGTGTCTGTCCTTACAAGGAATTCCGGCGACCGTAGGCGCTTTCACTATAAATTCCTGCTTCAGCGGAATATTAATAACGTGCCTATAACTATTTACAATAACGGTAATACCCTTCTGGAAAGCTTGTATGATGGAAGCCAGCCCGTTATGGACGCTTCGAATCTGGCAGGGATTGAACTGTGTGAGGTAGAAATTCGCTAGCGGTAATAGTTCCGCCGATATCAAGGATTCTCATCAAGGACTACCAGATGGAACGCATCGTGCTTTTGTATGATCACTCATGCAGCTTGTGTCGCGGATGTATGAAATGGATTGAACGACACGCCATACGAAAAGACGTCTTTGAATTCATTCCATGCCAATCGGAAGAGCGGAGAAGGCGTTTTCCGGAGGTAGAAGACGTGGCCTGCTGCCAATCGCTCCTGGCGGCGCTTCCCGGCAACGTAATGCTTTCCGGCGACGCAGCGCTACCTGAGATAGTTGTGCGTTTGAGGGGTTTCCGCCGGTTCTCCTTATTATTCAAAATACCCGTGGTAAGAGACCTTTTATACATCCTGTATCATTGGGTGACCAACAACCGGTACATTATTTCACACACAATAAAACCGCTCGTCGATGAATAGGGTCTTCGGGGTTGGTGCGGCCTTCTCACACGCACCGGAAATCGTGGTCTGCGTTTTGGAGGGAAGGGAGCATCGCGTCTTTTTTGGAAAGTATGGGGTTTTCTATAGGCCAGTTAATTTTAATCGTAGGGTCGTTCCAAATGATCCCGCGTTCATTTTCCGGAGAATATTCTTCGGTACACTTATATATTACCTCTGCAACGCCACTCAAGACAACAAACCCATGGGCAAAGGATGGTGGGATATAAAGCATGTGGCCGTTTTCTCCGGTTAATTCAGCGGCAACCCAGACCCCGTACGTTGGAGAGCCGCTCTTGATGTCTACGGCTACGTCAAGGATTTTCCCTTTGACGCAACGCATCAGCTTGCCCTGCGCCCTGGGATTCTTTTGATAATGAAGCCCTCGCAAAACACCCTGCCGGGACTGGGAATAGTTGTCCTGGACAAAGTATTCCGTTATCCCTTCCTTTGCGAAATCCGAGCGCTTGTACATTTCCATGAAAAAGCCTCTATCGTCCACAAGGCGCGACGGCTCAATCAGAATGACTTCTGGAATAGTCAGTTTTGTAAATTTGAATGGCATAAATTAATAGGTGTTTTCAAAAACCAGGATTCTAAATATTTTTTATCGTTCGGATACTTGGGCTACAAGCCTAAGTAAGCATCCTAGCATTCAAGAGGTTTATGAGATACTGTCCGTACCCATTCTTTTTTAAAGGTTCTATGCAATAGGAGAGTTGCTCTTTATTAATATAGCCTAATCGGTACGCAATCTCTTCAATACACGCTATTTTTAATCCCTGTCGTTTCTCTATTGCAGCAATAAAGGAGCCTGCTTCTAAAAGGCTTTCGTGCGTCCCCGTATCAAGCCACGCGTAACCTCTTCCGAGCAATTCAACCCTCAATTGATTGTTTTTGAGATATTCTCTGTTTATATCGGTGATCTCAAGTTCGTTTCTACCGGATGGTTTAATGCCTTTTGCAATTTCAACAACCCTGTTGTCATAAAAATACAGGCCGGTAATTGCATAGTTTGATTTTGGTTTGGCCGGTTTTTCTTCTACCGACAAGACCTTGCCTGCGGTATCAAATTCAACCACGCCATATTTTTCCGGGTCATTGACGTAATATCCAAATACGGTAGCCCCTCTTTTCGTTGTCGTGTCAAGGACAGCCTTTTTCAGCACATTCGTCAGCCCATGTCCATAGAAGAAATTGTCACCCAGAATGAGACAAACGTCATCGTCGCCTATAAATTCTCTACCAATAAGAAATGCCTCCGCAAGACCATTGGGATGGGGCTGCTCTTCATAAGAAAAACGTAATCCAAGGTGGCTGCCATCCCCAAATACACTCTTAAAACGGGGCAAATCCTGCGGGGTGGAAATGATCAAAACGTCCCTGATACCGGCAAACATGAGCACGGAAAGCGGATAGTAAATCATCGGCTTGTCATAAATGGGCAATAACTGCTTACAAACTGCAAGGGTGATTGGGTAAAGCCTCGTGCCGCTTCCACCCGCCAATATAATGCCCTTCATAGATGTACTCCCTTTATTCTTTTCCTGGTAATTTTAACAATTCAGACTACATAGTTTTTGAGATAATTCCGGCGGTGCAGGAACGAGGAAATTGGTTGAATTGATACGTCACATCTTGTTGCAGACAACAGACACTTCACAGCAAACCAGCGAAAAAATGTTTACGACTCAATTCAATAGTGAGAAGCGGTACCGATGTTTGAAATTATTGGGTTGCCAGTACCACTGATTGCCGGCTAGGTCCGGTACCGTATCTTTACCATCAGTGATTGAATGGGAATGGACAGGAGATTCATAAGCAATATGGCGTACATCACACCCTCAGGCAGTGTGGTAAAGTCTCTTATCAGCACCGTAACAAATCCGCAGCCGGCGCCATAAATCCACTTTGCCTTCTGGTTGTAGACGGTCGTTATGGGGTCCGTCGCCATAAAAAATGCGCCCAGGATGAGTCCACCGCTCATAAGCTGAAAAATAGGCGGCGCTACTGATTTGCCCAGTATGAGGGAGAAAAAGAGCGAAAAGACGAATACGCTGCTCAAGTAAGACAAAGGGAGTCTCCAATTGACCACCTTTATTTTAATTAACCATAAGCCGGTCAGTATCAGGAGTATTCGACAGGATTCACCAAGCGACCCGCCGGATGTCCCCAGCAAGAGGGAGAAGAAGGAAGCAACCTCTCCATTTGTCTTAAATGATGTTAATGGTGTGGCGTGCGTAACGGCGTCAAGCCCATACCGTAACGAATGCAGGTCAGGCATACCAGTAAAAGGCATCTGATAGCCCATTACAAGGAATGATGGGAAACAGACCGTCAAAAATAACCGGCTGAAGATTGCGGGATTGACCAAGTTGTGTCCAACGCCGCCCAAGACGTTTCTGGAAATAATAGCCAGCGCCGCGCCCAAACCCACGAGCCAGAGCGGCGCTTGCGGGGGCAGGATGGCGGGGACCAGGAGGCAGGAAACGAACCCACCCTCGCTGATGTGTTCTTCATGCGCTATAATGGCCCAAAGCACGTCAACCACAAAGACGCCAACGATAAACGAGACCATGAGCTTTGATATAACGCACTGCCAGCCGTAAAAATAGATCGCGGGAAACACCCACCCGACTACTAACGCCACGAGCACGGCGCCCATAAATCTTTTGACATCGTAGTTGTTTCTGATAAATGGCTGCGTAGCCGCTGTGTCTTTGCTGCTGCGGAGAAGGCCGTCAAAGGCGGAAAAGAGCGCACCGAAAAGGAAGTTGACTTTCTTGTGGGAATGAACAAAGGTTTCCACCCTGTCGAAGGTCTTATCTAATAGGTGTTCTATTGGCTGAGGTATTTTTTTCATAGTTGTTAATCCAATGCCTTGCATGCCTTTATTGTTTGCAGAAGTTCTAACTTGGAGGGGCAAATGAAACTGCACAAGCCGCATTCGATACATTTTCCCAGATTATACGACCACGCCTTGTTCCCTTCTCCCCTGGTATAGCTGTGGTGATAGAGTGCCGGTTCTAAATCCATCGGGCAAATATCATCGCAAAAATTGCAATACACACACCGCCTTACCTCGCCGAGAATATTGGTGGTAAACGACATCTCCTCTTGCTTGATCATCGGGAACATAACTTTTACATTCAACGCTTCGAGGACTACGACATTGTTTACAGACCAGTCGATTTCCATCGACAAATCCGTTATTTCTCTGCCGCATAAAGGTCCGTTTAGAAACACGCGATGTGCGCCGTTTGTTTTGAATCTGCCTCCGAGCATCTTCCCGAGGGTCGCCCCCAGTTCCACCCGAATTACTTCGTCTTCCTTCAAACCCGTGCCGGAAATGGCTACAAAACGTGAGTTAACCTTGTTTCCGAGTACGTTGCTTTCATAAGCGGCAGCAATTGTCTGCGCATCAAGTATGAGGATACCCTGTGTTGCGGTATCCGCGCCGTACTCAACTTCGGCATGTAAAACAACTTTGGAAAGAACGATGGGGTCGCTTTGCGGATATATGGGGTTTAAGGGATGCGCCGTCATCCAGTCGGTATTGCCGGCATATTTTATCGCCTCAGTGACGTGTTTCCCTTCCCTTTCACTAATCGCAATGGCAACCCTTGCTGCCGGAAAGCAACGCGCTCTGAGTGCGGCCAGTTTGTCCAGGAACGAAGAGGTGTCATGCCCCAGTGTCACCCAATTGGGCAACGCCCAGGGTTCTGTCGGACAAAGATTGACAATAACGTTCTCAACCTTTTGCTGCGAGACGTTAAAAACGAATTGCTTAGGTGTGGCGTTTGAAGAAATTTTCTCGATAACGTTGCAAAAATGTATAGGATAGGCTTCGAGCAGGTTAAAACCCCCATGAAACCCTGGAATTTCTTTCTTCTTACCTAGATTAAATAACTTCATACCCATTACCAACCTTTAGAAACGCCTTTAAAAAATCTTTATCCCATTTTGTGCATTCAAAAATAGCAATAAAACCTTCAGATGTCAAGTAGTAGTTTGTTTTGATGTTTTATTTAACTCATAAGTCAGGGGGATTTCTCCGCAGTCCGGGAATTTATGGCATTTGACACATTCAGACCATATCTTATGGGGAAGGGTTTCTTTTTCTACCCTGCAAAATCCACTTTTCTCGAAAAACTCAGGCACGTAAGTAAGCACAAATATCTTTCCGATACCCAGTTTATGTGCCTCACGCATGCATGCTTTGGCGAGTTTCTTGCCGACGCCCTTGCCCTGGAAAGACTTCGTGACTGCCAGTGACTTAATCTCCGCAAGGTCTTTCCAGAAGATATGCAGGGCAGAACACCCAACAAACTGATCATCATGGATGAACACAAAAAAATCCCTGATGTTTTCATACAGTTCACTCAAGGAGCGCGGCAGCATTACGTCTTTCGCCGCAAAATCATTGATGAGCTTATATATCTTTTCTACGTCTTCTATCGTTGCTTTTCGTAACATGTATCTCTCGTACGCCGCAAGGCGTGTAAAGGCATAAAAAACACGTCCTATTTCACCCGGCGGCTTTCCCTGTAGAGCGAAGAGACCCTTTGCGCTACAATCCGCTTAAATAAAATGAACCGGAAATCAACCCAACACATTATATTCCCGTACTCTGAAATCAACCCCGAACTCCTCTGCCATTTTCCGGCACTTCTCTTCGTCTACACCGGGAATTCCTACGATAGAGACCAGGACGTTGGGTATGACCCCTTTTGCATCTTTAATAAATTGCAGGAGGGCCGGATATGCCTTTTTACCGAATATCGGCTTGCAAATGGCTTCATATTTTTCCGCGGTCTCGGCATTCAGGCTAATACATATCTTGTCAATCAACCCCTTTAACTCCTGGGCTATTTGCCTGCCGTTGATGAGGTCTCCGTGCCCGTTGGTATCCAGACGAATGCGCTTCCCTTTTGACTTCAAAAACTTTGCAACGGCAATAAGGACATCAAGCCGTTCCGTCGGCTCTCCGTAACCGCAAAAAACCACTTCATCATATTGAGCCGGGTCGCCTATGGCGCTGATTACTTCCTCCGTTGTCGGTTCTTTTTGTAATCGCAAAAGGTGTCCCTTAACAACAGGATAGCTTTCCCTCATGCAAAAAGAACACGTACTGGAACATCGGTTGGTGAGATTTATGTATAATGAATTCCGTATGGAATATGCAACCATTCCATCATGCCCTGCCTCGCCAATACCAAAGAGTTTCAGGGCGTTTAAGGTCGTGATTCTCTCGATATCGTTCGCCGATAACCCATAAATGTCGGCCAAAACCGGGATAACAAAGGATAAATAGGACGGCTCGTTCCGTTCGCCACGTTTCGGTTGGGGAGACAAAAATGGGCAGTCTGTTTCTAACAGGAGCCTTTCGACTGGGACAAATTTGGCTACTGCCCGCAGATTTGCCCCATTCGAGAAGGTAATCGGACCCGCGAAAGATAGGTGCAGCCCCAGTTCCAGGCATGCCTTTGCCACCTCTTCCGTCCCGCTAAAGCAATGCACGACACCCTTTAAAGCCCCATTCTTATAAGTATTTAATATCTTTAAACAATCATTGCTTGCCTCACGGCAATGTATGATTACCGGCAGGTTCCGAGACCTTGCCAGGGAAAGATGCTTGCCAAAGACGCGCTGCTGGTCTTCGTGCGGACTTTTGTTCCGGTAGTAGTCCAGCCCGGTTTCCCCGATGGCGACTACCTTTGGACTTGCGGCGAGTGCTTCCAGCGCCTGCCAGGTTTCCTCGGATACCTTTGCTGCGTCGTGGGGGTGAATGCCGACGCTGGCGTATATGTTGCTGTACCGGCTTGCCAGGTTGACACTCTTTTCGCTCGCGGCAAGGTTTGTTCCCACATTAATAATGTATCCTACGTTAGCCTCCCGCGCACGGGATAAGACGGTTTCGAGGTCTGACTTGTAGTCGGGGAAATCCAGATGGGCGTGGGTATCAACAATCATCTTTGGTAAAGGCATTCTTAAAAAGTGTTATTGTTGGACGTTTCGCATCGGGCGAGTGGAAAATAGAAACCACGTCAAAACGCAGGTCAACACCTTCTATCTTTTTTTGTGCAGTATAATGTGACGCCGTCTTTATAATTTGTCTCCTTTTTGCCTCGTTAACAGCAAGTTCAGGAGTGCCGTAAGTTTTTGAAAACCGTGTTTTTACCTCTACAAATGCGATGCAACCGTGGTCGTAGCAGATAATGTCTATTTCTCCACTCTTACTTCGGTAATTTCGCTGTAATATTTTGTATCCCTTTTTTTTCAGGAAGCGGACGGCTACCCGCTCGCCTTCCGCCCCAATGGCCTTCTTACCGCCCTTGCCGGGCGGTTTTTCTACCCGTCGCGGGAACACGCCGAGTACTGCGCTAAGTAGTAGTCTTTTCGCCCGTCTTAGTAGTAGCCGCATCAACCGTTTTTGGACTTTCCTTTTCTTTTACAAACTTTTCCTGTAACCTTGTTCCCTTACCGGTTCTATCACGCATGTAGTAAAGCTTCGCGCGCCTTACCCTGCCCGATTTGATCACCTTAATATCGGCAATCTTGGGCGAATGAATGGGGAATACACGCTCAACGCCCTCGCCCTGCACAATACGCCGTACCGTAAATGTCTCTTTAAAACCACCACCATTTTTCGCAATTACCACACCGGTAAAAATCTGAATGCGTTCCTTATCACCCTCAACGATCTTTACCGATACGTCCACCTGGTCGCCTATGGTAAATTGGTATGATGGCTTCTTCATCTGTGACTTTTCAAATGTGTCTATGATATTCACTACCCTTGTCTCCTCACAAAAATCTTTGACTATTTATAGATTATAATTTACAGAATACCTTCTTATCTTTCCGCCGCCGGATTAAGGCTTGCTTACCAAATCCGGCCGGTTTTCGGCTGTCTTTTTGATGGCATGTATTTTCTGCCACTCCTTTATTTTTTGATGGTGGCCTGACATCAAGACGTCCGGCACCTTCATACCCCTGAACTCGGCAGGCCGGGTATACTGCGGATACTCCAGCAAACCTTCAAAAAAAGATTCATTTTTCGCAGAATCGACGTCCCCCAGGACACCCGGTATCAAACGGACCACAGCATCAATCACCACCATCGCTGGTATCTCGCCGCCGGAAAGGACGTAATCGCCGATGGAAATCTCCATGACGTCCAATCCCATCCGTATCCTTTCGTCAAATCCCTCATAATGGCCACAAATAAGCATCAAATACGGCTCTGCCGCCAGCATTCCGGCAGCAGATTGAGAAAATCGGCTACCCTGCGGGGTAAGCAATATCTTTTTCGGACGCATACCTGCCTCTGCTTCAACCGCTTCCACCGCCTGAAAGACCGGCTCAGGCTTCATTACCATACCGGGCCCACCGCCATAAGGACGGTCATCAACGCACCGCCTGTTATCGGCATAATCCCGTATGTTGAAGAGATGGTACTGCACCAGCCCCTTTTCCCTGGCAATCCTAAGCATGCTGTGTTCCAGCACGTTTGCAAACACCTCTGGGAATAACGTCAAAACATCAAGCCGCATATCTTATTTCTTAAAGGGAATCCCAAGCTTTTTAAGCACACTGGCAACCGACTCCGTAGGTTTGGCGCCAACACTCAACCAATACTCCACACGGTCCTTCTTCAAGGTGACCTGCTTCTCATCGTTTGATTCCATAGGGTCGTACGTCCCCAAGCGCTCAATTACCTTTCCATCCCGTTCCTCATGCGCGTCAAAGGCGCCAATCCTGTAATACGGCCTATTTTTGCGCCCCATCCTCATCATTCTCAGCCTTACTGCCATCATCTTCTCCTTGCTAATTTTTTACTAAAATCACGGACAAACGGAGTCTGTCCATACCACTCAATCATCTGCACAAATTATTGATCGCGGGTTCACATTTGCAACTTGAACCAAACCTTTTATTTTTTTTCAAACGCATCATTAACGGCACAACGCTTTTCTATAGATCAAGATTAGGGTTCAGGTGCAAACCGTAATAATGGCCTCGCAGAGACAACCCAATTCCATTGCAAAACTACCGCAACATCCCCTTTTCAAGTGGAAACCCCTTGGGCAACTGTCCCATTTTATGCCCCATTTTTTTGAGGCTTTTTTCGCTCCCCTTCATCAACTTCATCATTTTTTTCATAGAACGAAACTGTTTAAGCAGTTGATTCACATCCTGAATCGTCGTTCCGCTGCCGTTGGCTATCCTTAGCCTTCTGCTTCCATTAATAACGTCAGGTAATGAACGTTCTTCATGAGTCATCGAACGGATAATCGCTTCAACCCGTTGTAGATGGTTTTCATCCACATCCATCCCTTCCAGCTTATTTCCAAGACCGGGAATCATCCCAAGTATCTCTTTGAGCGGTCCCATTTTCTTGATTTGCTGGAGTTGGTTGAGAAAGTCGTCAAGACCTAGCGAATCATCGTTTATCTTCTTGCTCAGCTTTTCGGCTTCTTCCAGGTTGATGGCCTGTTGCGCCCTTTCCACAAGGGACACAATATCACCCATGCCAAGAATTCTGGAAGCCATACGGTCCGGATGGAATTCCTCCAACCGGTCCAGCTTCTCGCCGATACCCACAAACTTGATCGGTTTTCCGGTAACCGCACGTATCGAGAGGGCGGCGCCACCGCGCGTATCGCCGTCGAGCTTCGTCAGTATAACGCCGTCGAAGCCCATCTGGACGTCGAATTCCTTTGCGCTGTTGACTGCATCCTGCCCTGTCATTGAATCACAAACAAAATATATCTGATGCGGGGCAATACTTGCTTTAATTTCTTTTAACTCCGCCATCAGGTCGTCATCAATATGCAATCTTCCGGCAGTATCGAAGATCACGACGTCGCTTGCTAGCTCCTTAGCGTGTTTCAAGGCGTTTTTGCATATCTTCACAGCCTGAGAATGATCCTCGAAATAGACGGGGACGTCAAGTTGTTTTCCTAATACCTTCAACTGCTCAACAGCCGCTGGACGCTGAACGTCTGCGGCAACAAGCAATGGCTTTTTCCCCTTCGACTGAATAAGCTTTGCAAGCTTACCGGCTGAAGTTGTCTTACCGCTACCCTGCAAGCCCATAAGCATAATCAAGGTCGGCTCGCCATCTTTAAAGGGAATTGCCGTATCGGACTCGCCCATCAGCTTAACCAGTTCGTCATGAACGATCTTGATAACCTGCTGCCCGGGTGCGATACTCTTGATTACCTCTTCACCAACGGCGCGTGCTGTAATGTGCTGAATGAAATCCTTGACAACCTTATAATTTACGTCAGCCTCAAGAAGCGCCAGCCGTACTTCATGCATACCATCCTTGATATTGGACTCGGTAAGTCGCCCTTTTCCGCGCAACTTGCGGAAGACATTTTCGAAATTATTGGTAATCGTTTCAAACATACCGTCTGCTAATATAATTTAAAATGAGAAATATAAACGGTTTATTATATAAAGTTATGGTCGAGATTCAATTAAATTTATTTGAAAACCTACCGCAGTTCACAATAACGGCTCTCACGGAGGAGGGTAATCCATAAGTTTCTCGATTTTTCAAGAGTATAACTGTCCCCTGTTTTGCCAGGCATTGATGGCCCAGTCTTTGATACTCAGGCGATTTTCTATCTGAGACATAAATGAGTGATAAAACATGAAGAAAGAAGGAGTTAAAGGCCGTTTGTGCCGCAGAAACAGCGGCGGAAGGGGTCGTTACTGCAGTAACGGACACAACGTATCCGTGGAGAAACCCAAGTCTGATGAATCTTTTTACCTTGCAAGCAATAGCAGCAAAGATTACTTGCAAAAGTGTTCTGCCCTCCGCTCAATGCTTTGACCTTCATACCCCATGATCACGAACCATTTCGCTCATGGTCGCCTCAACGCCGGCACGAATTGCACACCGTTTCCGGTAATCCGTATTTCCCCTGTACCGATGATGGCGTGCTGCTCCAGCACACGAAGCCTCATCAATCGTCAAGGTTGCCACCCCGACCCCAATCTTTACCGGACACCTTG
>CAYHFB010000067.1:0-11568 GCA_964355695.1 uncultured candidatus Brocadiaceae bacterium | reverse complement strand
TTACTACGATTCTTTGTAAGTATTTCATAACACTCAACCCTCTCTCCTTCTTCCTCAAATTAGGTCGCCCACGGCGACTGCTTTCGTGTATCGCCGACCTTTATGGCCGGCACTTATTCAAATTGGTTTTTAGAATTTGAACTCCAACCCCCCGTATGCCGTGAAACCAAGGGTACCAAAGCCCGGTACCTCCTCATAGCCATAATCAAAAAGGTTTTCAAATCTGACATACGTTGTCATTGACTTTGTAATGTCATATCGGGTTACCATGTTGGCGGTCCAATAGTTGTCCATTTCCTCGCCGTCACTGTCTATCCTGTCTCTCACCATAATTCCAGTCATATTAACATTCAATTTATCCAGGGGTTGGGTGTTAATTCCCAGGGTTGCCCTGTTTTCTGGTCTGCGGGATAATTGTTGACCTCTGTCCCTATCCTGAGTCTTTGTGTAGGTGTAATTTCCAACCAATGAGAGCTTGGTAAGTGGTTTATAGGTTAAGGCCGTTTCAATTCCCTCCGCCTCCGCCTGTGCGACGTTTTCTGCCAAATAGCTTCCATCAAGTTGTACCGCGGCAGAAATTAAATTAGTAAAATCATTCTTAAAATACGTAACATCCATGATAAGTTTGTTTTTGAGGATTTCTTTTTCTACCCCAAAGTCCCATCCTGTACTTTCTTCCGGTCGGAGGTTGGGATTTCCATAGAACGGGAAAAAGAGTTCATTTAATGCAGGCGCACGAAAACCCTTCCCCCACGACCCGTGTAATCGGGTGTCAATGTCCTCAAGGTTATACGACATCGTTGTCCTGTAAGTAAGATTGTTTCCAAACGTGCTGTAGTCGTCGTAACGTAACCCGGCTGTCCAATGTAACGATTCAAACAATTCTATTTGATTCTGGAAGAACAGGGCGTTGTTCCAAAACGTCTTATCAAATTGGCCGTCGTTTTTGCCTTCCGCTACCTCATGTTCATAACCTAACGTTACCGTATTGATGTCGAATAAAGTAAAATCAGATTGGTGCTCAAACCTCCACACTCGTGTAGAAATGCGAAACTCGTTCCATTCATCGGTGGGATCAAAGCCTTTCAGTTCTGTATCGTTGATTGAGACGAGAAATGAAGGAGTCCACATATCAAAAAAGGTTTTGTTGACCTTGGTCGAAAAAAGGTTCTCATCTGTTGTCTGGCGTCCATCATGGTCGTCTACCGGGCCAATGCCATATTCAAATGCATCGTATTCAAAATCCGAGTGGGCGCTCCTTATGGTTGTATCAACCCGTCCATTATCCAGGAAATTCCATCCCAGGCGTGATGAACCGGTGAAATTTTCATAACCATCCGCTTCGCTTCCGCTGCTGGCAGCCGATATCCCGTGTGTCTTCAGATAGGAAGCACCCACCGAATAATCAAATTTTTCTTTTCCACCGGAAACGCCGACATTTTCTCTCAAGGTATCATGCGTCCCATATTCTGTCCCCAAGGCGACTTTGGTATCACCCGCACCTCTTTTTGTGATAATATTGATAACACCGCCAATTGCCTCAGAGCCGTATAATGTGCTTTGTGGACCGCGCAGGATTTCGACCCTTTCAATGTTGTCTGTTGTAAGATTCGCAAAATCAAATGCCCCAGTGGTAGGGCTATTCATTCGGACGCCATCGACAAATACCAGTGTTTGGGCAGAAGAGGCGCCCCTTATGAACAAACTTGTAGTTCCCCCAATTCCTTGCGTTCTTGTGACTTCAAGCCCTGGCGCCTGGCGTAAAACATCAAGTAACAACGGCGTTTTGCGACTTTCTATGTCTTTCTGTGTAATTACGGACACAGAACTTCCACTATTCTTTAATAACTGTTTTGTTCTGGTGGGTGTAATAACGGTTTTTTCACCGCTTTCACTATCCCCATTATTTTCACCTGTCTCCAAATTGTCTTTTGGCTTTTCCGGTGGGGACGTTGCGTCTTGCGATGGTGATTTATCTTCATCAACCGATGTTACAGCCTCCACGTTGTCATCCTCTTCACAACTTTCTTTCGCCTTTTGTTGTGTCTGTGTTGTTTCGGTTGGCTTGGCTTCCTCTACAGGTTTTGGTATTTCCTCCTTATCGGGCGTACGAATAAAAAATCTTTGTTGCTGAACTTGACGAGCCTGGTCAGGAAGTTCTTCGACTTCTCCTTTTTCCTCCATCGACCAGGCTTTACCATAAACGTCAGGCGATAAAACAATCATCAACATAAAAAATACATATTTCATTTAGATTCTCTTCCTTCCCCCTCGGAAATAAGGATTGATAAATTTGTGTTCAAACAGGTCTCCTGGCTACCGGGTCTGTCTACTTTCTGCGCCTTCCCGGAAGGCCGTTTAAAAGGCTTTCCAGTGGTATTGTGCAGATTTCGTCACCGGTTACAGTTGCGGGGCAGCTCCCGATTCTACGGGATTCCCTGATATTTGAAACACGTCCACTCATTAGGGCATAAATTTCTACCGATAGATACAAATGAAAATTCCTATACGATTAAAATAAAAAAGCCCATTTCCTCGTATAGAGAAGAAATGGGCTTTTAAATTATGAATACCAACGCCGCACCTCCTTTACTCCGAAGAAGTTTATTTTCAGCAAATATTACAGGCAGGTATTCTGACTTGCGGATCATCCTACTGATTGCACCTTCCCATCCAAACAAGGACAGTGGTTTTGCAACGTTCGTCACCGATTACAGCGGCGGTACCGTTTCCTTTACTCCACTAAATAATCTGAAGTCACACCTCTTCCCGGATTGCATGGAAGTGATTGTGTAAGCGGCCTCTTCAAATAAAACAGGAGTTGGAATTCCCTTTTAATTCTGGTTGTATGACAACCTGTAATGTGTAATCTATTATTTGTTACAGCGCTATGATGTCCTCCTTTTAATTACGCCTTTTCGGCGGCTTATTTGTGTTCATACGTAAGGACACGGGCACCGTGTCCCTACAACGGCATTGAAATTCCTATACATTAAAACAAAAAAACCCATATCTCCGGTGCGAAGATATGGGTTTCATATTTTTATCAGCAGGATGCGTTTGAAATATGCCCCTGCAAATATTAATATTTCACCTTCACCTTCTTTACCGTCGAAGACTTCGTGAAGCAACTATAGGCAGGTCTTCTGGCTCCCGGATCATCCTACTAATCACCCCTTCCCACCCTTTTAAAACAGGCAGTGGCATTGTGACGTTTGTCCCCGGTACAGCGGTGGGTCCGCTCCTTATCTCAAACAACACGAGACATGGATTCCCTTTTATTTCAACGCATCTCTGCGCTAAAATACCTATAATTTATTTTCTAAACAAAAAGAGCAACTTGTTCCTGTATCATATAGACGGCAATTCTACTGTAAGCAGCAACTATTTGTCAAACGAAATGTTTTGACGACAATTTCCGCTAAATTAACACGTATGCTGTAGCGAGCCGCCCTTGATGTGGTTTCATTTTGACTTTCGTAATGAAAGAGATATAATTTAACTGCATAGGAATTTTCATTTTATTTATGCGGGTTTGCGGGTGGGTGTAATGGTAACAATTGCTACGGCAAAGCATGGGGTACGGATGCACGTATGCCTTACACTCTTCCCGGTAGGGGGAATGATGTAGGATGCGTTAATTTCTGCAGAATATTGGGTGGCATGGACAAGCGCTTTAATTACAAACACTTTTTAAGCGAGCCGGTATGACTATCATAGCAGGTATCGATGAGGCGGGATATGGCCCCGTGCTGGGGCCTTTGGTGATTACCGTTGCTGCATTCGACGTGCCGGACAAAGAGGCACACGGTTCCCTATGGGAGCTGTTAAAAGAGGGCGTTTCAGACAGCCTGAAAAACAAAAAAAACCGGCTCTGCATCCGGGACAGCAAAAAACTGTACCACGCCCGTAGCGGCCTGCGGGCATTGGAAGACGCTGTTCTTTCGTTCCTGTACGTAAGGGACGCAAAGACCACGCCTTCCTTTTACCAACTGCTTGACCGATTGTCGTGCCACGACGCAGGCGCTATCGCACGCTACCCCTGGTATGCGGATAAGGATTACGCCCTGCCCGTAGCCACGAGTGTTTCTGCTGTACTGAATTATGCAAATTTGTTACAATATGCCCTCGACAGGCACAACGTGCGGTTCCACTACGCAGGCAGTTGTGTGCTGGCCGTCCGAGAATTTAACGAGCAGGTGCGCCTGAGCGGGAACAAGGGCACGGTGCTTTTCCGCAGTTGCGCGTCACTTATCGCAAATCTCTGGGACGCCTGCGACGACACGGTACACCTGACCATCGACAAGCAGGGCGGGCGGAACTCGTACCTCGACCCCTTACAGGAACAGTTCCCAACAACATCGTTTCGGGCAATAGAGGAAGGGGCAAAGGTTTCCACTTACGAGGCGACAAACGCACAAAAGAAGAAAATGATGCTCTCGTTCGTGGAAAAGGGTGAGGATTCGTGCATGGCGGTTGCATTGGCGTCCCTGTTCAGCAAGTACGTCAGGGAACTGTTCATGCGTTTGGAAAATCAGTATTGGCTGCAATGTATGCCGGGCTTAAAGCCAACGGCAGGTTATTATGAGGACGCGCAACGTTTTTTATCACAGATCGCCCCGGTAATGCGGGAAAAGGCGATCCAGGAAGACATCCTGATACGAATAAGATAAGCGCAATAAAGTCGCGGCATAACGAAAGGAGCTTTTGAGAAAATGACGGTAAATGTGGCAGTAGTGGGCGCAACGGGCGCCGTAGGTGAGGAGTTTCTCCGGATACTGGAGAGCAGAAAATTTCCAATCAATGAGTTGAGGTTGTTGGCGTCAAAACGTTCCGCCGGTAAAAAGATACGCTTTTGTGGCGTTGAGTACACCGTACAGGAATTAACCAAACATTCGTTCCAGGGCATAAAAATAGCCCTTTTCAGCGCGGGTTCAAGCATCAGCAAGGAATTTGTGCCTTACGCCATCGAAAGCGGCGCCGTTTGCGTTGACAATTCGAGCGCCTTCCGGATGGACGACGACGTGCCGCTCGTCGTGCCGGAGGTGAACCCCCAGGACATAAAGAAACACCACGGCGTAATCGCCAATCCCAACTGTTCCACCATCCAGATGGTGGTTGCATTAAAACCGATCCACGACGCCGCGCGGATAAAGCGGATCGTCGTGTCCACCTATCAGGCCGTGTCGGGCGCAGGTCTGAAGGCTATTGACGAATTGGAAAAAGAGTCGGGCAGCATCCTTGCCGGCAAGAAGGATTTTAAGAGGGCGATATTCCCTCATCAAATAGCCTTCAACGTCTTGCCCCAAATCCCGCAAAGCAGCGCATTCCTCCCCAACGGCTATACGTCGGAAGAGATGAAAATGGTGCTTGAAACCAAGAAAATAATGGGTGATGACAGCATCCGCGTAACGGCAACAACCGTCCGCGTGCCGGTCATCCGCAGCCACAGCGAGTCGGTAAACGTGGAGACGGAAAAGAAGATCACCACCGCAGAGGTAAAGAAGCTCCTTTCAACGGCGCCGGGCGTCAAACTCGTCGATGACTTGAACAACCAATTGTACCCGCTTGCCACAACGGCTGCCGGAAGAGACGAGGTCTTCGTCGGACGCATACGCGAGGACGAGTCCATTGCCAACGGCATTAACATGTGGATCGTAAGCGACAACATCAGAAAAGGCGCCGCGCTCAACGCAATCCAGATTGCTGAGATGCTTCTGTAGCTCAGGGCTTCAGCCCTGATGTGGCAGAAGCATTTCCAGATGATACCTCGGTTAATGAAGCACTGCGCAGTTTGATGAAAATAGCACGGCAATCAATGGGTCTAACAAGGCGCTCCACCTGACCGCTATTCCGCTGCACTTGACGCGGCAGGCCTTTACGGGTAAACTATCTTATCGTTAAAATCAAGCTGAAGGAGACCATAATCATGTTGTCGCTTACCATACCCGATTCGGTGCTGCATTCACTCAAGCTTCCCGAAAAGACACTCCCGGGCGACCTTATGAAGCTGTTGTCCGTGAAATTATATGAAAAAGGCGCTCTGGGCATCGGCAAAGCTTGCGAGCTGTGCGGCAAAAGCAGGATGGAGTTTCTGCTGGCGCTGAAAGAGGAGGGTGTTTTTCTGAATTATGATGACGCCGAGCTGGACCGTGACCTCGCCAATATGGAGTCCTTCCGGTGATAGTAGTCAGCAACTCCTCACCGCTCATTGCCCTTTCCTCCGTGGATCGTCTTGATCTCATGCAACTCTTATTTGAGACGGTCATTATCCCTGTCTCAGTGCGGGACGAAGTTATGGGCACGGCAGCAAAAATCGCGGGGGAATTGCCTTCCTTCATTCGCGTTGAACCGATTGCTGCGGAATTGCCGGTTCGTTTTTTAAAGTTGAACCTCCATGCGGGTGAAAGCGAAGCGATCGCCCTCGCGCTGGAACGGGGGATACAAGGCATTATTTTAGATGACAAACAGGCACGGGAAATCGCTGCTGAGCTTGGTCTTAAAGTCATCGGCACGCTGGGCTTGCTTATCTTGGCAAAGCGGAAGGGCTTCCTTTCCGCTGTGCGTCCCATCATGGCACAAATCATCGAACGGGTGAATTTCCGTATCGCCCCTTCGGTACTCAATCGCGCACTATCCCTTATCGATGAACCCTTACTGCAATCATAATTTGTAGTCCCTGATTTATGCATAATTTTCTCTCTATCCTCTATCAAATTATTCACCAACGAGGCATACCCTGCCACATGTGGGATTGCTGCCGGAAAGGACGGTTGATGAACGGTAGTGCCGGATATCTGTGTGGGATTTTTCTCTTCGTAACGTTGTCCGCCGGATGCGCAACTACCAAGACGCTGGCTTTGCAAAAGACGGTGTGGGAGGATACCTCCCTCCTTTTCAGGAATAACGGAGGCGCGGCGCAGACGCTTTCGCCGCAGGAGGTTGTGGATACCGTGATTGCCAGCGGCTCGCGGCTTGCCACTTTTCGGGCAAACATGGAGATGTCCGTCACCACACCGCAGCTCAAAGGTCCCGTTCGTTGCACGGGTATTATATTGTATCAAAGTCCAAAAAACCTGCGAGCGGTCGGTTCTAAATTCACCGTAACGCTCTTCGACATTTCTTCCGATGGCGACCGGTTCTGGCTGTACGTGCCGCAAGAAAGCAAGTGTTATACCGGCAAGAGCGGCTCCTTTCACCGGGTGGAGGCACTGGGCTTCAACATCTTCCCCGGCGATATGGCGCATCTGTTTAATTACAAAGAGTTGTTGGACAAAAGGACGCCTACGGTAGAGACTTGGCCTGCTTATTGGCTTGTCCACGTCCTGCGCGTGAGTGCGTCGAAGGTGCGTTTGAAGGGGAACTTGTACGTGGACAGGGTTAATGGGGAAATATTCCGATATGAGGTGTTTAACCCTGACGGCACGGTGAGGCTCCAGGCGTTGTTCAGTAATCATGCCGTTATCAACGGATGCCAGGTACCTCAAAGGATAGACGTCCGCTGGCCTGCTTACAGCACCACCCTCAGCATGACGTTTTCGAACATTACGGTAAACGGAGTCCTCAACCCCAAGGTGTTCGCGCCCGCCATGCCAAAGGAAACGGAGACGATCATTCTTAACTAAGAATCTTTGCCGTTTTCCGCGTTCATGATTTTATCCACGCGGCGGGCGTGTCTCCCGCCTTCGAAGGGGGTTTCCAGCCACAGTTTGACCTTTTGTTCCAGGAGCGCTTCTTCTATTATGTCGGCGCCTATGCACAGCACGTTGGAATCGTTGTGCTTGCGGCTCATTTCAACGGTATAGAGGTTATGGCACAGCGCCGCGCGCACCCCATTAACCTTGTTGGCGATCAGTGACATGCCAATCCCGGTGCCGCAAACCAGTATCCCGCGTTCGCACTCCCCGGAACCCACGGCTCTGGACGCCTTCAGGCCGAAATCAGGATAATCTACCGACTCATCGCCGGCCATTGCGCCACAATCCTTAACCGTATGCCCCATTTGAGTCAACTGGGTAATCAAACGTTTTTTGAACTCAAAACCCCTATGGTCTGAAGCTAATGCAATTTTCATTGGCGTAAGCAAAATCCTTTCTTAGTCTTTTCAATAATTTGTTTAAGGTTTTTCAAATGCTGCGGGTGTAGTGAAAGTCCGACAAACCGTAAGGCTTGGCGTATCACGCCCGGTGTTATACTATACTTTCATTAAACCATGTTCAAGACAACTCCGTATACTTGCCTCCGTAATAATACCTTGGCGAACAACCGTTATTCCGCCATCTTCTTCTGCCCGTACCATGGTAGAAGGAGAGCGAAACCGCGTGGAGCCGCCGTCGAGAATCAGAGATATCTTTCCACCGAGGTCCATGAATGCCTGCTGGGCATCTGTGGCCGGTGGGTATCCGGAGATGTTTGCACTCGTGGTAACCACGGGGATATTCGCCATGCGGATCATGTCCCTTGCCACTGCGTTATCGGGAAGCCGAATGCTGACATCTGTGCCGTTGGGCAAGGGGAAAATGATGCCTAGCGGGCCGGGCCAGAAAAAATCCATTAATTTCATTGCCGTATCGGATACGTTATCAACGTACCGCTTTACGTCTTCACGGTCAGCAATCATCAGGGTGAGCCGTTTATCTTCCGGTCTCTGTTTGGCCTCATAGATGCATTCCACGGCCCGCGCATTATCTCTATAAGCACCCAGGCCATACACGGTTTCCGTGGGAAAGGCAACCAATTCCCCCGCCATCAAAGCCCGTGCAGCCGCCTCAATGTGTTTCCCGTAAAGTGCTTGATCCTTAAGATTAAGTACAATCGTTTCCATCAGCAATACCACAAACCAAAAAAACACGAAATGCGAAATCAGAAGCTTCAAACCAATAGTTTAATTCTTCAACCGCACTATTTCAATATCTTTTATCACAACGAAGTTATCATTGCCCCGAAACCTAGTGGCGCAAAGGCGGAAACTGATAAAAGATTTTTGGAGGTTTCGGTGGAAGGTCATCCCCGTAACCCAATCCACGTCCATCCGCGTAAATCCACGGCTAGTTCATCCTTTGCACACGCTGGGTACTTATACTTCCAAAAACGCTGAAAGTCCTCACGCATCAAATACGACTTTACCGAACTCAGGTGTGTCTTAACGATGGGGCTGTAAAATAATACCATTTACAAGGAACAACGACAACCTTTAACCGCAAATACCCGCTAACCGCTCACCACAGAGGCACAGAGATCACGGAGTTTCACGGAGAAATTCTCTGTGTACTCCGTGTCTCCGTGGTATGTGTTTCTGGTCTGAAATGGGTTTCTTTATTAGCGTTCATTAGCGTTCATTAGCGTTCATTGGCGTTCATTAGCGGTTTGATCTTTAGTTTTTCCAGACGAGCCTTTTTTCTCCGCGCACCCTGCGTCATCTGCGGTGAATTTGTTTTTCCCTGTGATTGGAACGGTAAAATTCTGAAATCGTTAGACTGAAGGTGCAAAAGTTATTTATTTACCGTCAATCATGACGCTATTTGTTGCAAAGTTCGTGCAGGCGTGTCCACTGGCGTTCGAGCCGGCGACGTCACACAGGCTTTTTCGCGGCACATTGAAGGAAGAAATAAAGGCAGACGTCCCAATATCGCATTGACAAGGTTATGCTAAATGGTTTAAAATCCGGCAATAACAAACCATGGTGTCCATAAGGGCTCTGAGAAACCGTTTTGAACAGGGTAATCACGGAACACCATTTATTTTTTTCCCGGAAAATTGCGCTTTTGGCAGAGTATACAGGCCTGTATACCATCTTGTCAGGCATGAAAGAAAACGATGAGCAACGAATACACCGTCATACAACTTCAGCAAGGAACTATCGAGTGGCATGAGTGGCGCAGCAATGGCATCGGGGCATCAGACGCCCCGGCGGTAATGGCGGAGAACCCATGGAAAAACGCCGAACTCCTCATGTCGGAAAAACTCGGCACGGCAAAAAAATTTGCCGGTAATGCAGCCACGGCGCGCGGAACGGCATTGGAGCCGGAAGCGAGAAAGAGGTACGAAATTGTCCGTAACGTCCGCGTTGAACCCGCGTGCTTGCAAAGCGCCAGACATGAGTGGCAGCGCGCCAGCGTGGACGGCCTGGAGCTAAACGGAAGCACCGTCGTGGAAATCAAATGCGGAGAGAGTGTTTACAAGAAAACGGCTGCCACCCGGCAGGTTCCCATTTATTATTACGGGCAGTTGCAGCACATACTGGCCGTGACCGGTTTGCCCAGCATAGACTTTTTCTGCTACCTACCCCAGCAGCCTGAAGTCCATCTCCTCATCAAGCGGGATGACAATTACATCGCCAGGCTTATCCTGGCAGAAGAGGCATTTTGGAGGCGGTTGGTTAAGCAAAGGGGGTAGCGATTACGAAATTTGCGATAATGGGTTAAAATCCCGTTTTCAGCGATGGATATTCCTGAAGCGGAAAATTCATCACCCGGATAAGATTTGATTATTGACTCAGTGCTGAAAAATGGCTGAGATTCCCGTATTTCCTGGGCGTTTGTGTGGTAGTCCAAGTCGCACGCTATATCGGCAGAAGTCTGACCCGAAGGTATCACAAAAGAAAAGCATAAATTCATAAAATGAAGTCTGGCCTCTTCGTGGTTTCCACTAAAACAATATGAAAATCGAAACAATACGGGACAAAATATTAGAGGGAGATTATCGTATTTCAGACCATGCGGTAAAACGCATGATTAAAAGATCGATAGATAGGGCGGAGATTGAAGAGACGGTATTGGCTGGTGAGATTATAGAAGAATATCCCGATGATAAATATTCTCCAAGTTGTCTAAATATACGGAAAAACTGATAACGGTAGACATCTTCACGTACAATTATCACTGCCACCATCAGTAGTGATAATTACGGTATATGACCCTGACCCGGAAGAATGGATACATGGTAAAACAAGGAGGTAATCTTATATGAAATGTGCATTTTGTGGTGGTAAATTAAAAAAGGAAAAAGTGACCTTCACCTACGAGGATGAAGATAAATATCTATTCGTAGAAGATGTGCCTGCGGAGGTTTGTACTAGTTGTGGTGAAAAAACCTATTCACCATCCGTTACAGATGATTTGTTAAAATTTGCCGGAAACGAATTTCAACCAGCGAGAACCATTGAAGTTCCAATATTCAATTTTGTAGAAAGAGTATAACAATTCATTCCACTTTATGCCCTTTGATGACAAGCGGTAGGTAGAATTGCTATGGAACGGCAAGACCAGCGACGTTACTAATATCGCCCTGCCTTTTCAGGTGATTGAGCAGGTGGACGAACCGAGAAAGTCGAAACCGCTAATGGACGCCAATACACGCGAATCACGGAATGGTATTCGTGTCCATTCGCGTTTATTCGCGGTTTAAAATAATCCGGGCAATTCAGGGGATATCATACTTGATTATTGACTCAGTGTTGAAAAATGGCTAGGATTCCCATATCTCCGGGGGCGTTTTTGTTGTGTATAAAACTCACGGCGAATTCAGGTACCTTGTTTTCTGAGGCCATCGTGACAAGACTCCTTAAGA
>CAYHFB010000066.1:0-11615 GCA_964355695.1 uncultured candidatus Brocadiaceae bacterium | reverse complement strand
GTCGCACACAGGGACACGGGCACCGTGTCCCTACATCCCGTAACACCCACACGCACATCCGCATAAATAAAATGAAAACTTGTCTCGTTTCCAAGCTTCAGATTGGGAATGAGAGGAAATCAAGCGAGCTAACAAACGAATCATCTCATCTGTTAGCCCGCTCTTTGTAATCTACCTGCTACTTCGTTTATTTTTCAACCTTGATCAATTCACCGCCAAGGTATTTCTTCATGAAGTCACTTTCGTTACCTGCCGTATAACCCGTCTTTACCGGATCCCATACGCCTTTGCCACCCAGACCACCATTCTCTGCCTTGGTAATCTTTACCAGCGTTTCTTTGGGAACGGTGTTAAGCCCGTGGTTATCCCCCTCAAAACCATAGATAAACTTCATGCCTATCTTGGCTTTATGGAAGAGGCTGTCCAACTGGTGCATCGGCATCGACCAGTCTCTCGTGATGCTCTGTTGCGAACCATAACGGAAGCTCGACTGATAACCCGTACCGGCGGACAAAGCCCTTCCATCCGGCCTTGTTTCATGAGCCTTCACGCTCCTTTCGGTAGAGATCATAGCAGAGTGCTTCATCATGGTCGTGCCGTAAGAATAAGCAGGATTGTACTTAGCCCTCAGCATTAATCTGGCAACCTTGTAGAACGGATCACTCGGCTTCCAGCCCTCGTAAGGTCTGTCGGCAGGATTTGCATCCACATAGACGTAATCCCCATCCTCAATACCCATATCCTTCGCGGCCTGCGGGTTGATGTGTATCTGATGCTCACCAACGCCCGGCATTCTCTTATCCATTCTGTATGGATCGCCGAAGTTGTTGTTCCATATAAAGTTCCAGTCCGTCACGGCCCACTGAGAGTGAACGGTGTGCCTTGATTTTGGAGTAATACAAAAGAACTTGTAGCCTTTTTCCCAGAGGAAGTTCTTCGTCTTCTTTACCTCTGCCCAAGGCTTCTTAATGTTTCTGACGGTCCTTTCATCCCAGTCTTCCGCGTCCTCCGGGATTCCATAATCATCTGGACGGATGTAAGGATTGCTGCTTACGATGACGTTCGGCAAATACTGCGTTGCCTCCGGCCCTTCACGATGGACGATGAAATTCTCGCCATACTCGATGATCTCCGATTCATCGTTGTAAGATTGCAGTCTTCCATGCGGCGTGTAGAATGGAATGCTTTCATGTACTTGTTCCCAGAACGGCTGTCTCGGATACGTCCTGTACAGCAGCAGGGCAACGCCCGGCTCACCGTACTTACCGTTCATAATATCATCAAAACGGTAACCGTTCATCGTTGTGCTACCATCCAACAACCTGTCTATGTACACCTCTGGTCTGCCTTCCAGTGCAAACTTCCAGTAATCGCTAAACCTCATATCTCTGAGCAACTCGCCCAGCTTGACCGCCATGCCGGCGATGATCATCACGTCATCCCTGGAATCATTGACCGGCTTTATACCGCCCTTCCAAATCTGTACAAATGGGTTGGAGCACGACGAGGTAATCTCGTGTGTCTCAAACTCAGCCCAGGAATTGGCCGGGAATGCAAAATCGGCGTACTCAATGGAACCCGTCATCTCAATGTCTGTTGACATGATTTGTTCAATATTTGGGTTTACGTTCTTGAGCATCTGGTATACGTGCTTCGCATTGTTTATCAGGTTTACGTTGGTAAACCATAAGACCTTTGTAGGCGACGGCATGTGCGTCTTACCGGTAAAGCACTTACGACCATATTTTGGCGTGTTGACAATCAATGGCCTTTCACTGTGATTCCAATATGCCACCTCTTCATCACGCGCCCTACCTTTGATGTTCAACTCCTTCGCAGGCGCATTCGGACTGAGGTTTGGATTGAAGACATCTTCTGCTACCCAGCTATAGAAACCAGGTCCACACCACTTTGCTGACTGGAAGTTACCCGCCTTGTAGTTACCAGCCCATGTATGAGAACCGGAACCGGTATAACCAACGTTCCCCGTTAACATAAGCGGCAGATAGGTAGACCTGTTCATCAACGTTGCATGGAACCAGTGATTGATACCTTCGCCGTAGTGAATAGCAACCGGCTTGATCGTCGCAATATCATGCGCCAACCTCTCGATAAGCTCTTTTGGCGAGGTTGTTATCTCAACAACGGTATCAATGTCATAATCTTTCAGATGCACCTTGTACATCTCAAAAATGGTCATGACCTCGACCTCTTTACCATCAACGGTCTTCAGCTTGAACGTACCTTCAATCGCGGGGTCAATGCCTTTTGCTGTCAGCTTCTCACCCACGTCGTCTCTGGTAATCGGTTTTGGTCCTTTTGTCTTCGTATCCCAAACAACGAAGTCTCCAACCATCTCCCGCTGTTCATCTTTAAGACCCTGTATCTTATAGCTTGGCCCATGAGAGATATCTTCCAGCTTGTAGCCTGGTATTATATCTTTCGGGCTCAACCTCTTCAGGGTATCCGTCCTGACAAGCAATGGGAAGTCGGTAAACTTCTTCATGTAGTCTGCATCGTACAGCTTCTCGTCCATCAGTATCTTGGTAATTCCCAGGAAGAGCGCCGTATCGGTGTTACACTTAATCGGTATCCAATAATCTGCCTTTTGTGCAGATGCACTGTACTCAGGGGTAATAACGACGAGCTTTCCACCCCTCTCTATCACCTGAGTAAGCCAATGGGCCTCAGGCATCTTATTTTCAATAAGGTTCTTGCCGGTCTGTATCACTAACTTGGAAAATCTTATATCGTTCATATCTACGTCAGAGGTCTGTAAGCCGTGCGAGAAAGGATGTCCCGGGGCCTGGTCGCCATGCCATGTATAGTTTGACCAGTTTCTTCCACCCAAGGCCTTGTCTGGGCCAACACCTCTGTTATGTGCGTCAACAAGTGCAAGCATGTTGTTGAACCGGTACATGCCATACTTACCAATCACACCGAGGAGTCCCATGCCGCCACGACCCTTACACGTCCTCGTCCCGGCACCATGCATTTCATCTACCATTTCCTTCGGGTAGCCTTGATCGAGGAGTTTCTGTGCGCCTGCCTCTCCACTATATTTCTTGGAAATATGAATAATGCCCTTTGATGCGTAGGTAAAGGCATCATCCCAGGACGCCCTTAGCAACTCGTCCTGTCCCCTGGCGTCGAACATATACTTCGTCTTATTTTCCGGCGTTAATTCAGGGAAACCATCATCCGCCCATTGTTTCCAACCCTTCCTGATAAGCGGGTACCTTAACCGGTAAGGTCCATAAACCCTTCTATGGAAGGTAAAGCCCTTAAGACACATCCTCGGATTCCAGTTCCTAGTGGCCTTGTTGCCATAGATATCTGCATACCTTTGATGGTCGTAGTTTTGTTCAACCCTCATCAACACGTCATTCCTCACGAATGCCTTAACCCTGCAACCATGAGTATCATTGGGAGAACAGGTATAGGTAAACGTCCGGTCATACCTATATTGGTCACGATACACACTTTCCCAGGCTCTGTCGGGGTAATCGTCCAACGGATTTCCTACCTCTACAGCAGGTTTCAAAAGCTTGAATGCCATCGCTTTATCGGCGAGGGTAAAGGTCGCACCTGCCGCACCAGCCACCTGTAGGAAAGTTCTTCTCGTAAGTTTCATATTTCCTACTCCTTTCTTCATAAAAAACAATTAACCAGGTAAAAACTTATTACGATATTAAAAGTCTAGATATTACGCATTGCACCTATATACTTCAAGGCATCTTTCACAGAGGCCGTCATCGGGCATCCAATGGGGAAACTCTTCCTGCACGGCCTTCACAAGGTGAGGTTCCCGTTCAACATTTTCAACCCAATTATACGTCCTGAATTCACAAAGCGGACATTGTGCGCCGGGAAGCAACGTTCTTTTCTTCCTTTCAGCCTTCCCAATCACCAAGGTATCCGCTATAGCCATAACTTTACTAACATTTTCAGCCAAAGCTAAAATTCTATCGTGCGTTAACGTCCAGTTTTCCCACAACGCATTAAAAATCGCTTCGTTTACCGCTGAAGGAAATCCATGATATAAGGCAGCGAACTCCAGGTAACGTCCCTCTTTATCAACAACGGTCTCCTTTCCCTGGCTTATCAGCCTGCTGTCCACGTAAATATCCCAAATCATGCTGTACCGTTCCTTGATAATGCTCTCTTCCATGGGATTCAATCCCAACCGCTCATCCATATAACCAAAGGAAGGGGTAAGCATGTCTACAACGTGCATCAGCTCGTGACGGACAAGTTTTTTCAGGAAAGCATTGTCATGAAATCGCTCGGCTAATAATTTTATGACAACCCTCTTTTTCCCCGGCTCCAATTCAGGGCCTTTTATAAGATTAGAGCCCTCGTCAAACTGACTCCTGGCCTTACCTACCACACCACCGGCAACCAAGCTGTCTATTTCGGAGAATTCAAGAAAGATTTCTTCAATCGCCTTATAAAAACCCATTTTCCTAAAGAAATCCCACTCTATCTTTCGAAACTTCGCGGGACGTTCATCAGGGGTATGATTTTCGTAAATGGGATCGGCAAAGGTGTGAAATTCATCCAAAAAGGAGCTATCACCGCTTTCCTCCTTCAACTTCATCGCTTTAAAAACAACTTCTTCAATTAAACCAGGGTCAAACTCAAGCTTCATAAAGCACTCCCGTTAAGCCCCAAAATCTTCATCCGAAGAGGAAGCGCAGGACAGGCACTCATCCGGAGCGCCTGCAACCACATCCTGAGTAATGTCAGATTCTTTAAACATCTCAGTCTCAATCCTCATCATCTTCATCTCAAGGCCCATGAACTCTTTCGTCAGCACGGACAGGGCAAAATAGAACCCACTACCGGCCTTCTTAGCTAAAAGAGTCGCCAACAACGGCACCCATTTCCCGACGTGTTCCTTTATGAACGACTTTACCGCGTCCTCACAGATTTGAGCCTTCTCTTCTCCATCATGCTCTATTGCGTAAGCTTGCTTGTAGAGCAGGAATTGCAGAAACTCAAGTTCCACGCTGACGTGATCGCATCGTTCCTTTTCAACATCGGAGCCGTCCAAACCGAACGCCTTATAAAAACCCTGTATGTCAGCCAAATCCTGTACTTGCTGGTACACGTGAGCTGCCCCGTATTGCCCCTCATAAAAAGGGCATTCCTTCGAGATCGTGTGGCCAACAATCCTTATATATTGGCTTTGTAAGTTTTCAATGGTAGAACTATCAAAAGACTTGCGCAATTCTGCCAAAGATTGAAGAAACCCCGTGGCTTTATCCGTATCTTTATAACCGTGTTCCAACTTTTCAACCAGCTCTGAAAAATCGGCGTCCTTTAAGAGCGAAAGACTCTCTTTCGTCGGATGGAAAAAACACGCAGAAAGGATTTGATACATTGCGCTCCGCGCCAGCAAACCCTCAACCTTTGATACCACCTCTTTTTCTAAAAGGTCACTACCACTGTTCGTCATAAAAACCTCGATGTTAAATTGAATTGTAATGTTTATCCGGCCTAATGTGTATCGGCTCTTCGACCGTCGTTCTCACGACCTCTTTGCCGTCCTCACCAAGCCCGATAATGGTGTCGTTGTACATTTCAAACTTTTTACCATGTATCATGGTTTCGAAAACCTTCGGACCTTCTTCTATCCTGTATTCGAACACAATGGTCTGCGACATCCTGAACAAACTCATAACGGCGAGCAATTCCCTGGAAGGTACCATAAACTTCTCAATGGCCTCATCCACGCCCGGACCGAACATCTGTCTGAGATATTCCCGTGGCGCCCACCTTGGTGGTATGTAGTATACGTTTGGTTCCGTACCAAACTGCGGATACAGAGGCAGCGCAATCTTCTGGTTTTTAATCAACCAGGTAATCGGATTTTTCGGATTATCGTCCAGGAATCCCTGAAGACGGATCTGTCCTACACAGGCAGCCATACACCGCGTTTCCATTGGACGGCCTTCAGACACCGGATCACGGCCTTCAATTCTCGGATAGCAGGCGATACACTTTTCGCTAACCCTGGTCAAACCTCTGTACATAGGCTTCTTGTAAGGACACTGCTCTACACACTTCCTATAGCCGCGGCATCTCTTCTGGTCGATCAACACGATACCGTCTTCTTTTCTCTTGTAAATGGCTTTTCTCGGACATGCCGCCAGGCACCCAGGATAGGTGCAGTGGTTGCAAATTCTCTGAAGATAAAAGAACCAACGGTTGTGAACCGGCAAAGACGAAGACTCGTCAGGCTTGCTGCTCATTGCTACGTCTTCCCCGATGTTCGGGGAACGCCATTCCTTATCTTCCGGCACATAACCCACAGCCCACTGATTAAGATTCTTCTTTTTGGCCGCTTCGAATATGGTATCTCCTTCATATACGCCGTAAGGTGACGTCTTCTCATCCTTCTCGCTCGTATACCAGGTATTTTCACCATTATCAATAAGCTTCAACGTCTTCACGTCCCATGACTGCGGAAAACCGCCGTAAGGCTTCGTTTCAACGTTGTTCCACCACATGAATTCCTGCCCTTTGTTGAACGTCCACGTGCTCTTGCAAGCCATCGTGCACGTCTGACAAGCGATACATCTGTTAATATTGAAAACTGCCGCAAATTGACGCTTCGGCCTGGATTCAAAATAGGGGTACTCCATTCTTCGCCCTAAATGCCAGTTGTGTACTAGAGTCATCTTCCCATTCTCCTTTCAAATATATCACAAAACAATGGTTGCCTTAATTGTTAATAGTGTCAGTTCCAAGCAATCCGCTCTAATTCCAAAGGATGCCATTGGGTGGAAATATTCTTCTGCCCATTCCTATCCTCTTTGTCTCCATTCCATACCGCCATGTTAAAATAGGCACTTTCACCAGGCACAAACTGCACGTCAAAGGTATCACCCGTATTCAATGGTCGATGCATGATAACGGTCCATCTACCATGCTCGTATTCGCTACACCCATCAACATCCTGATGATCCTGTGTGGTCAACGTTCCAAAGCCTTCGGCATTCAAATCCTCAACAACCCTGCCCCTGTTAGGCAAAGAAAACAAGTTACCCGCAGAAATACCACCGGCTAAGATTGAGGGGCTTTGCATTAACCCTTTGTGAGCAGTCGGGCTGATTGGATTTGTGCTAAAATCATCATGCATTCCAGGATACTGAGCGGAAACCTCACATATGCCGCTAGCGGCAACCAAATCCGCCTCCCAGTCCGCCTTCCAATGCCACAAATTCACCGGTTTTTGCCTATCACCCATTCTGGGGCTAAACTTTTCCTCTGTACTGATTGTCACCTTGCCCAATGGAAACATCAGCGCAACCCCATCTCTAAATTGCTGCGGCGCTATTACCCTGCTGTCCTTTGTTGCATCATCCCAGGAAACCTGAAAAAAAATAGTCGTGCCGTCATGAATGCCTTTTACCTCGGCGGTTTTAACAGAGCCACCGCCATTGGGAAACGCCTTATCCTGCATCTGTAAATTAACCGTAACACCCTTTACTTCTTTGAACGTGCCACCCAACTCATGAACAGATAGGTGATACGGCTTTTCCATCTGCACAAACTTCACCGACATAACTTCCTTTACAGGGGTAAATTCCTCATCTGACATTCCCGTTGCCCCAGGAGCGGCCTCTTCTGCGGCATATAACGCAGTGCTAAGAAAAACTGCTCCTAGCAGGGCTGTACCATACTTAAACACAGAAAAACACTTACGCATACGACCCCCTTCCTCTCAAAAAATCCGTTTCTACCAAAAATCCCACCAACAATCTCAAATTTCACGATTTATTAAAAACACAACGTTACGATGCAGATGCCATACCACACATTTACCCCACTAAAACCAGCACGTCAAATCCCAATCTAACATTAGCATTAGCAAATGATATTCCCAATTTCAAAACAATCCGCAATATCAAACAATATCTCTAAGTCATTTCCCATCAATCCATTACACAAATCACAAACACCCTAGCAACAGGGCGACGCATCAACTTATAATTTCTCAAATGAAATGCCCAATGCAATCAGGAAACTATTCCAGACGAAGGATCAGTTCAACCCTAATTGGCGTCTGCATAAGACATTCACTCAGCGAGAAAAGGACATACCAGCTATCACTTCCCAGGCCCGTGGTCACCTGCCTGGGTAGGAATCCCACTACCATCCCTGTTTGTTCTGTGGCAATCAAAACAGGTCTGTTCTATCATGCCGGTAAACGCTTTGAAGGTTGCTTCTCGGTCGCCTGATAATGCTGTCTTTCGAACTCTTAGTGCATTATATATTATCCCATTTTTATATACATCGAATTCTTCTTTCAGGTTAGTTATTTTTTCCGAATCGTCCGACTTAATACCTGCGCGTTTAAACCATTTATTTTGTCTTGGGTCTAAAGGAAAGAAGGTTTCGTTAATTTGATAACTTTGATCCACTAAAGAACCAGCCTCATTTGCAACGTATTTCAAATTACCCGCCAAGATTCCATTTAACATATTTCCTAACCGCTGCTCAATTTCCTTCATCAAAACCTTTGTTGGTTCAATGACATCTGTATGTTCCGTTACTTTTTCATCGGCGGCCCTAATTAGATGGGGTTGGGAAATATTTGTCACCCCTGTCACGACTAAAACAGACAAGCTTATGATTAAAAATTTCATCCACTTCATAAATCACCTCCTTATGGTAAAATTAACTTACAAATAACCCTGTTCACAATCATCAACAACAGGCATTCCGCTGTACTTTCCAGACAATATTTTTTCTGCCATGGGTAATTCCGGTAATTCCGGGAACACCATGCTTAATTATTGACATCCGATTTACGCAGAGCATTCCCATAATTTATCCAACGCTAATCGTTCGTAGCATTCGAAAAAGGCATAACGCAAACATTGTATTACAAGGAAGACAATATGTCAACCATGTCTCGCACTTTTATATGTCCTGAATAACCGGACCAAACCATCATCGAAAAATCCATAAATCAGTCATCTCACCGTTGCCTCAAAAATGAGCGCACTTAACAATACCGGAATTACCATAGCCGATAGCCGTTCCGGTATTGGCAAGACGGTGTAAATGGTTAACCAAAGGGGAACTTTTGATTTGACAAACGGACACCGTTTGCAGTAGAATCTCCCACCGTTCGCAAAATGGTAATCAAAGCGCTCTTTCAATATTAAAAAATCAACTACAGGTAATTCTTACGCATGAATGCGTGAGAATAAAAGGGAATCCATATATCTCATGTTCCTTGAACATGAGATGAGGAGCGGACCCGCCGCTGTAACCGGGGACAAATTTCACCGTGCCACTGCTCTCTGACAATTGAGTGGGAAGGGGTGATTAGTAGGACGATCCGGAAGCCAGAAGACCTGCCTGTCGTTGCTTCACGTAGTCTTCGAAGGTAAAGAAGGTGAAGGGTTGTTTATAGTAAACGCACAAAAGGCTGTCGCTGCCGGGCTGGCAAAGCAGCAATCTCATAATAAGGATTGCTTCTCTTTGTAACGTCCTGGGCCGTGGCTCACGCTGTTCGCGCTAACGCCTTATGGTAATGTATTTACACGGTTGCTATAAATTTGTTAGGGATGAGGCTAAAACCTCTCTTGCATCTACAAAAAAACCCATATCTTCCCCATCGAAGGTATGGGTTTTTTTTGTTTTTGCAGGGATGGAATAATCCCGGCAGGTTTGTAACGGGTATTTACAAGACAGGATTCGCGCTAAAGGCGCTAAGTTTGGATGCAGTCAAAATCACCATTCGCACGTAGTTTATTCAGAAATGCGGTTTGTTATCCTTTAAAATTGCTCATCTTACTCGCTTTCATGGCGTTTATGTTTGATGTGGCAAGATGCCCGCTTTTTGCTCAGGAGGTTGGTGCTGAAGGGACGGAAGAAGGATATCGCTACGGATACCTTTTTAAGGAACATTCGGATAATCTTCAAGGTGATACTACCAATGGGCAACGCGAGTGGTCTCCAATCTCGGCAGGCCCCGCTACTACGTGGACTGCCCCCTTGTGCGAAAAGGGAAGCTTTACTCTACAACCATACTTTTTTTACAACCGGACCAGGGGGTTATTTGATACCGACGGGGATTACCACTCCCTGATGCGGGGTGAAAAAAAATACCAGTTTCAACAGCAGTTATTTATGCAATATGGCGTCCTTGAGTGCCTTGAGATAGACGGACAAACGGCGCTTATTGAAAGTTTTGCAGAGCAGGGCAATGACAGCGCACGTTCCGTGGGACTTGCCGACAGTTACCTTTATCTCCGCTATTGCCTTTTTGATGAAAAAGGGTGGTGGCCTCAGATCGTGAGTATGTTCCAGGCAAAAATACCTACGGGTAAGTATGAAGACGCGAACCCCGATAAGCTTGGGACGGACTTGATGGGTACCGGCTCTTACGACCATGGTTATGGACTTATTCTATCGAAGAGGTTAGAACCCTGTGTGCTTCACACCGACGTCATATATAATTTCCCCCTGGGAACACGGGTTGACGGCGCTGAAACCCAATACGGCAATTACTTAAATTGCGACCTTGGCGTTGAGTATTTTTTGAAAAATGGTTTAAATTTGATGCTGGAGTGTAATGGCACCGTGCAAGGTGACAAAAAAGAGGACGGCAAAAAAATCCACGATTCCAGCAAGGACTCTTTCGGAACCACCATCGGTGTGAGCTGGGGAACGGACAGGATTCAAACCCTCTTTGGGTATCAAAGGACACTTATGGGAACAAACACCGATGCAAACGATGCCGGCGTTTTTACCGTGGTGATTCCCTTTTAAATACGGTACGTGCAACGTTCCTCACGCCGGCAGGTACCTTGCAGGGGAGAAGCTTATGCCAAATTTGTCGGTAGCGCAGGCGTCCCGCCTGCTGCTTTTTTTAATGCAGGCGAGACGCCGTGCCAGGTAATCTGTGGTTTAAGGCTTTGTGACGGCATCACGCCGGTTTTTACTTAAGGAAAGAGGGTATCAGCTATGCATATAACGGAAGGAATATTACCTGTTCAATGGGTTGCTACCTGGTTTGCCGTCTCTGCGCCATTTGTGGGTATCGGCGTCTATCAGGTAAAGCGGAAGAAAAAGGCTATGCCAAACTATTTGCCGTTGGCGGGGATGTTGGGGGCGGCGGTATTTGTGTTTTCCTGTTTCCCCATTCCCGTTATTGCCTTAAACGGCATGTCTACCTCCCACCCTTGCGGCACCGGTTTGAGCGCCGTACTACTCGGCCCATTTGTTAGTGTGCTGGTAGCAGCAATCGCCTTGCTGATCCAGGCGCTGTTCCTTGCGCACGGCGGCTTGACGACCCTGGGCGGCAACGTGTTTTCAATGGGCATTCTCGGCTCATTCTCCGGTTACTTCGCATTCAAGCTGGCACAGCGGTCACGGATGTCGCTGTTTTGGTGTGGATTCCTTGCCGGGGTTGTTTCCGATCTGTTCACCTATTTGGGGACATCCATTGAGCTAGGGTTGTTGGTGCTTAATTCAGGCGGATCGTGTTTTAAAGCGATAGCGGAGATTTTTGGCATATTTATGCTGACGTCACAAGGGGTTTTGTGTATCTTGGAAGGCGTTGTGGTGGGGCTAGTGATGGTCTTTATCTA
>CAYHFB010000065.1:1984-11903 GCA_964355695.1 uncultured candidatus Brocadiaceae bacterium | reverse complement strand
GGGCAAACCTTCAGGTTTGCCACACGCCCTGCAAGACCGTTTGGTTTTGCACAAGCACACGCGTGTTTGCCCTCAATCACCCGTTCCGTCAGGAATGGAATATCGGTAGAAGATAAACGGCTCTACCGGAATTAGGGTGTGGTTTTTCATTAGTATATTTCCGGATACAAGTTTAGTCCGCCGCAGTGGAAGAGTATGTCGTTTTTAAAACGGTCTTTGTTGCGATAGCCGTAGGCTTTCTTTACCCCATTGAATCTCATCTACTCCTATGGCTCTCACTCCCGATAAATCTCGCCGCTCAAGTCCCCACGTCACTACGTAGTTGACTGACGTATACACCTTTTCCCAAGAAGTACGGAAACTCTCTGCGACTTCCTTTCAGGAAAGCTTTTTAGCCCAATGTGCCAAATATTGCATGTAGGTATTGGTTAACTCGTTTTTCCCTATCCCCCAGGGTACCTCTTCCACCGTCACTCCACATTTCAGACAATCCACCCTTCTCATCTGATAACAAAAAAAGAATAAAATACCCCACAATGGCACAAATTCAAACCGCCGAGGTTCTCTCATTGTGTCGTACGTTGTCCCTGGTGTGTGGCACCCAGAACATATCGCTTTTGCATTCTTGCGCGGTCTGACTTTGACTTCGATTACCTGCTCATCGTCCTTTTCTTTATACGTAATGTTTGAAAACACAAAGGACTTGTATTTGCTGCACTTATTCAATAGGGTCTTTAACAGCATCGGGTATTCCTCCTGGTTATAAATGTTTTTTCTGTTTCATTTATTTAACCAAATTGAACCTCTGATGCCTACTCTTTTCTACTTTTTTACCCACAGATTCCCCTGAAGAGCCAAAGTGTTTCAGTCTTTCAAAAAGATTCAGATTATGCCATTTTAAAGCACAGACGCATCTATAAATGTATATTATATGCCCGTTCGAAGTATATATTCATGTACAAAATCGGGTAATGCGCTGCACATTACCCATCCACTTATAGTTCACCTTTAATTTCATACCATTCTCTCTCATTTCCTTTTCTTTTGGTGTTCTGTCGGGCTGATAAAATAAAAACACTTGCAATTTTCTTTGTTTTTGCTAAACTGGCATCCTGATAGAAAAAGCAATTTCCTATCATTCATTATCATTTCATTCATTTTTTTCATTGATGGAAACGCTCGCCATCATCGCCTACCGCCAGCCGGTGACGCGCTGCGACATCGAAGAAATTCGCGGCGTGGCCGTGTCCTCGCAAATCCTCAAGACACTGGAAGTGCGCGGCGGGATCGAAGTTGTCGGCATGCGCGATACGCCGGGCAAACCCGAGATGTTCGCCACCACCAAACAATTGCTTGACGACCTCAATTTGTGATCCTTGCAGGAGCTGTCTTCGCTGGAGGAAATAGGCTCGTTGCTGGAGCAGGGTGAACAAACGGCGGCATGACCTTTTCCGTGAATGCGTACATGTATCTCACCACACCATTGGGAACACTATCATATCAGCCCACACGGCGAATCATTGAGAAGCGCCACCCTGTGGTGTTTAGGGTAGGCGGACCAAAATCTTACCATGCTGAACAAAATTAAATTTGCTCGGTGATACGTCCGATGAGGCATTAACGCAAAATGTGAGGCAAGTAATATGGCGAAAATTGAAGGATTCCGAATAAAAAATTTCAGAGCGTTAAAGGACGTCACGCTTGGCCGATTATGGAATCAGCAGAATGCTGAGCCTCTTACGCCAATGACGGCGGTAATCGGGAAAAATGGTGTTGGCAAAAGTACCCTGTTCGACGCATTTGGCTTCTTGGCAGACTCATTGAAAGCGGGTGTTGAAGAGGCCTGTGATTTACGTGGTCGCGGCGGTTTTAAAAAGATACGTGCTCAAGGGCAAGAAGGCCCGATTGAGTTTGAGGTGTATTACAAGGAAGACGGAAATGCACGCCCGATTACCTATGAGATTTCAATTGATGTGGACAATACTGGACGCCCTTTTGTTCTAAAAGAACGCCTCAGACAAAGGCGGAAAGGCCAATCACGCGGCTGGCCATTTTCCTTTCTTATTTTAAATAGTGGGAAAGGCGTTGTCTGGAAAGGGGATCAAGAAGGCTTTGATGAAGAAAGCGAAAATTTTGATCTTTTCGGATTGATGGAATCAATCAAAACGGGCGAAGCAAAAGAGGAATCAAAAAAAACTGAGATTGTTGAACTGGAAGACAAGCGCAAACTCGGAATTGCAACGCTTGGGGCACTAAAGCAGCATCCAAGGATTTCCACTTTTCGTAAATTCATTGAGGGATGGTATTTAAGTTATTTTACTCCAGATGCCGCTCGGAGTTTGCCCCTGGCTGGCCCGCAGAAGCACCTCAATGTTCACGGTGATAACCTCGGCAATGTTGTGCAATTTATGGAGCGTGAATATCCAAAGCGTTTTCAATCCATTCTGGATCGGATTGCCGAAAAAATTCCTGGCATAGACAAGATTGACACAGAAAAAACAAATGATGGACGGTTGCTCCTCCGGTTTAACGATAAAGGTTTTGATGATCCCTTTTACGCCCAACAAATGTCTGACGGTACACTGAAGGTTTTCGCATATCTGCTACTGCTGGAAGACCCGAGTCCGCCACCATTCTTATGTATTGAAGAACCTGAAAATGGCTTGTACCACAAGTTGTTGGAATCACTGGCAGTGGAATTCCGTGATCATGCTACTGGACGAAAGGGCGGATCACAGGTCTTCATTACGACACATCAGCCTTATTTTGTTGATGCCCTTGAACCTGACGAAGTCTGGATTTTGGAAAAAGGTTCTGATGGTTACTCAATTATCCGGCGGGCGAGCGACGACGAAATTGTAAAGAACATGGTAGCAGAGGGGCTGCCTTTAGGTGGGCTATGGTACAGCGATTATCTGGAGGCAAGATTACCCAGTGCATTTTGAGATACTCGTTGAAGACCAGTCTGGGGCAAAAGCGCTCAACATTCTTGTACCCAAAATTATTGGTGATGAGCACACTTTCCGTATTCACTTATACAAAGGGATTGGACGTATTCCAAAAAACCTTAACGGCAACGCTGACCCAAGCAAAAGAATTCTGCTTGATCAGTTACCTCGATTACTTAGGGGCTACGGAAATACATTTGCCAATTACCCGGACGACTCTCCGGCTGCTGTAATTCTGGTTTGCGACCTCGACAACAAGTGCTTGAAAGCCTTCCGCCAAGAGCTTTTGGAAATGCTGAATGCTTGTAATCCAAAACCAGAAACACGTTTTTGCATCGCTATCGAGGAAGGCGAGGCATGGTTTTTGGGAGATATTCAGGCGATCGAAGCGGCATATCCAAAGGCTAAGGTGTCTGTTCTGAATGCTTATAAAAATGATGCAATTTGTGGCACGTGGGAACGCCTGGCGGATGCTGTCTTTCCAGGCGGCGCACCATCTCTGTCAGTCAAAGGTTGGCGGGCAATCGGGGCGGAAAAATCAGTTTGGTCTGAGAGGGTCGCTCCATATATGGATGTTGCAAACAATTTATCACCAAGCTTTTGTTACTTCAAGGAGAAGCTTCAAGGATTGGCAGGGATCAAGGTGGTTTGATGGGCTTCCAGCATCGCCGACACCTTCGCCGACCGCCTCACTAAAACCTCTGGCGAGGAATCGAAGGCATTTTAACCCCTTATCTGCCCATTTCCAAAAATGACGAATTTGTATGACGTGAGTTCCTCAAGCCCCATCGGGCCTCTGGCGTGGAGTTTGTCGGTGCTGATGCCGATTTCTGCGCCCATGCCGAATTCGAAACCATCGGTGAACCGGGTGGAGGCGTTGACGTACACGGCCGCCGAGTCCACCTCCCGTGTAAATCTCAGTGCATGGTTGACATTTTCCGTAATAATGGCGTCGGAGTGGCTTGATCCGTAGCTTGAAATATGGAGCATGGCGTCGTCGAGTGAGTTTACTACTTTCACGTTGAGGATCAGATCGAGGTACTCATGATAAAAATCTTCGTCTGTCGCCTTCGTTGGGATGACAGTCGATGCTCCCCTGCGCAGGATGGCGCACGTCCTGTCGCAGCCCCTGATTTCGACCTCCGCCTCGTTCAATCTTTTTGCCATGGAAACTAAAAAGACGGGGGCAACCTTTTCGTGAACCAGCATCGTCTCCATTGCATTGCAGGTGGCCGGACGCTGCACCTTGGCGTTGAAGCATACGTCCTCCGCCAGTTTGAGGTCGGCAAACTCGTCCACGTAGGTGTGGCACACGCCTTTATAATGCTTGATGACGGGGATGGTGGATTTTTCCACTACCGCACGGATGAGCGACTCGCCGCCGCGCGGGATGACGACGTCAACGTATTTGTCCGCCTTGAGCAGGTAATCGACGGCCTCACGGTCAACGACTTCAATAATCTGGATGCACCGTTTGTCCAGCCCGGCCTTTTCCAGCGCTAAGGCAAGTATCTTGTAGATGGCGACGTTGGAGTGGATGGACTCTTTTCCACCGCGCAGGATGACGGCGTTGCCAGCCTTCAGGCATAAGGCCGCCGCGTCTGCGGTTACGTTGGGACGTGATTCGTAAATGATGACAATGACGCCGAGGGGCACCCGCACCTTCTGTATCTGGAGGCCGTTCGGTCTGGTGTGTCCGGATAGGATCTGTCCTACGGGGTCAGGCAGTCCGATGATCTGCCTGACGCCTTCTGCCATGGCCTTGATGCGGCTGTCGGTAAGGCGGAGGCGGTCAATGATGGCCTCGGACAACCCGTCCTTCTGTGCAGCCAGCACGTCTTTCTCGTTTTCCGATTTAAGCATGGCAGTGGCGGCAATAATCCCCTCTGCGATGTTGTTTAGCGCCGCGTTTTTGGCATTGGTACCAGCCGATGCAACGGCTCGCGACGCCGTTTTCGCGCCCTTAACAACCTGACTGATGTAGTTTTCTATATTCATAGTGGTATGAAATGAGATAATAGGCGGATGAAATAAGGATAATCAGGGCAGGAAATTGCCATGGAAACGGGCCGTCAAAGAGAAATGCCTTCCAGCGGTTTTTGAAAGACAGGGTAACCGGTTCCCGCTTTGCCATGTTTTTGACGCTAAAATTATAGAGCGGGTAAATAATTTCATCGGCGCCTAAATATCCGAAGCGTTCACGCGCCTCTTTTTCTACGCGACCGGTATCGCCTTTTAATGCAGTGAATTCATCCTCAAGCCTGTTGGTTTCCGCCTGCAGGCGTGCGGTCTGTTTTTCAAGCAACACCTTTGTGCCGGCCATGCGGAACTTCTCCTGCCGTGTACTGCTGATCATCGAAGAAAACAAGATCACAACGCACGCCGTCAGGAACATCATCAGGATAAATTTTCCAAAGTAGTCGTTCTCGTCCGCCGTTACGCCTTTTCTATGTAAGACAGCGTGAGGGGGGATGGAAATACTGTCACTTTTTACGGTATTCGCCTTTTTGTCTGACATAATTTGCCTCCGTAAATTGCATTATCGGAAAGTTCTTCTTCAATACGTAAGAGTTGGTTGTATTTGCTCACCCTATCGGTCCTGCAGAGGGAGCCGGTTTTAATCTGGCCTGCATTGGTGGCTACGGCGATATCGGCGATGGTTGTGTCCTCTGTCTCCCCGGAACGATGAGAGATAACGGTGGTATACCCGTTTTGTTTGGCCATTTCAATGGCGTTGAGGGTTTCGGTGAGTGTGCCGATTTGATTAACCTTGATTAGGATGGAATTCGCCACGCCTCGCTCGATGCCTTTGGCAAGGATTTCCGTGTTGGTCACGAAAATATCATCGCCAACCAGTTGCACCTTATCGCCAAGCTTGTCAGTTAATTTTTTCCAGCCGTCCCAGTCTTCTTCAGCAAGGCCGTCTTCGATACTGAGGATGGGGTATTTGTTTAAAATATTTGAATAGATATCTATCATCTCGTCGCTGGATTTCCTGGCCCCGCCCTCGGCGCGCAGCACGTACTTGCCGTCCTTGTAGAACTCGCTGGCCGCTGAGTCTATCGCCAGATAAATATCCCGTCCTGCCTTGTAGCCCGCCTTTTTAATGGCGTCCATAATGAGGTCCAGCGCCTCTTCGTTTGTTTTGAGATTTGGGGCAAAGCCGCCTTCATCGCCCACGTTGGTGTTATATCCCTTCGCCTTCAGCACGGAGCGGAGGTTGTGAAAGACCTCGGCGCCCATGCGCAATCCGTCCGCAAAGGTTTCCGCCTGAACGGGCATGATCATGAATTCCTGTATATCAATGTTGTTGTCCGCGTGTTTGCCGCCATTGAGGATATTCATCATAGGCACAGGTAAAACCCTTGCGTTTGTGCCGCCAATATACCGGTAAAGCGGCAATTGCAAGGCGTTGGCTGCTGCCTTAGCGACGGCCATTGATACGCCTAAGATAGCGTTTGCCCCCAGTTTTTCCTTGTTTTTGGTATTATCCAGACGGATGAGAAGGCTGTCGATCTCAACCTGTTTGGTAGCATCCATTCCCTCGAGTTTATGGGCAATAATTTCATTTACGTTTTTAACCGCTGTTTGCACCCCTTTGCCCATATAACGGGAAGTATCATCCGTATCTCTCAGTTCCAGCGCCTCGCGCTTGCCCGTAGAAGCCCCAGAAGGCACCGCAGCGCGCCCCATAAAACCTTCTTTTAGAATCACGTCAACTTCCACGGTGGGATTGCCCCTGGAATCCAGGATCTCCCTTGCTTTTAGACAGCGAATGATAGCCACTGGCGCCTCCTCATAAGTATAGGTATAACTCTGAAATAAGATGAGTTATGGATAATTGACCATAGATGACAAAATGGGAAGGCCATTATATCCTAACCGATTTTGAACAATCAAGCACATTTTGTAACATTCGAGTGGTATTTGTTTTGTTTTTACGGAAGATAACTCCCTGTTTGCCGCTCTTTTAGCCTGACCATCGTAATTCGAGCAGAAAAACAGCTCCTGCGGGGATCAACAACCACGGGTTGTATTTAGCGCTACCAACAGGCCGCCTCATCGGGACTACAGAAACGGTAATAATTCATACCAGTTAGGAATGTTTTGGCTTGACTTTACTATGCAAATGTATGCTATGATAATAGCCCTGTCAGGGTTTAAAACCATGACGGGGCTATCGGGCGTTGGTGCTTTGGATGGTGGGTGAATTGTTACCGCATAAGGGATGGGGCATGAAGCCTCGTACCGCATGAATCGGTATTTTTGTATATCATAGAGCGTACATTTACAGGAGGAAAATAAAATGCAAGGTACTCGTAGAAGAACATTCCTGAAGACATTAGGTATTACGGCGTTGACTGCGGGGCTAACGCCTTTGATCCCTTCATTAAAACGGGCAAACGCCGAAGACGTGGACTGGTTCCAGGGCATTAACCGCGTGAAAGACCCGCCCATGAGTCTCACCCCAAAGGAAAAGGGACATGTCCCCGCGGTGCAACTGCCCGACGTCATCAAAAGTGGAGAACCGTTTAATCTGGCTATTCAAATTGGCGAAAATCTGCACCCTATGGCGGCGAACCACTTTATTCAGTGGATTGAGGTCTATCTTGGCACGGATATGGTTGCCCGTGTAGAGTTTTCGCCCCTCTGCCCCCAGGCCAAAACAACCATTCCGGTGGCGTTGAAAGAGACGTCTACCTTGCGCATTTTGTCCCGTTGCAACTTGCATGGGATATGGGAGACGGCGAGAAGGATTGTCGTTTAACACGGCTTGTCGCCAGTTAAGGGCGGAGAACACGCCCATACGTGTTAAGCCCGAACGAATCGAGTGAGTGGCGTGGGGAAATCGCCGGCATCGCAGCGCTGTTTTGACCGTGTATTGAATTACGAATATCGAACAAGGAATTTCGAATTATGAAGTATGGATACGGAGCGCCGTTTCGCTATACAAACCGGGGCTAAACGTTAATACTTTTCTTTGTTTCGAGGTTATTAACATTACATTGGCGATTATCGGGGAAAAGTCCTTTATCATTGACATTCGTTATTCCTTGTTCGATATTCGATTTTGTACTAATCTCAACTTGCGTTCATAGCGCTTCACGCATAGGATACGCCACCCGTGCGGTGCGCCTCCTCGTTCCCAAGCTCCGGCATTGGGAATGCGCTTGTACCCGAAGCACGTGCTTCGTTTTTTCTTTTTCTGACTCAAAGCAGTGCTTTTGTTGCAATCCCGCAGCTTTGGAACGAGGGAAACAGTCGCAAGGCTAAAGCCTTGCCCTGCGTATTAAATAGGGTTTTTTCTTCCGTTATTGCAGACAGTTTAATCTAGTATCGTAGAAATCTTTCTGGAGGTTAACAAGTGAAAACCCTCATTCTTGCCGGCGGCAGTGGCACGAGATTATGGCCATTGTCGAGGAGAAGATTTCCAAAACAGTTTTTGAAACTCAATGGGGACAGGTCTCTTCTCCAGCAGACCGTAGACCGTTTGCTAAAGATTGTTTCCAGGCCGGACACGATTGTTATGACAAACGATGCATACCAATACCACGTCAAGTCGGATATCGAATGGCTGGAGAACGTCATCCTCGAACCGGCAAGCAGAAACACCGCGCCCGCTATTGCCCTGGGGGTCAAGTATTGCCTGGAGAAGCTTGGATGCGACGAGGATGAAGTTATCTTCGTATCCCCTTCCGATCACATTATCAGGCCCGTCGATACCTTTACCCACGCCATCATCCAGGCGGAAGCTATTGCAAAGGCGGGGTATATCGTTACCTTCGGGATAAAGCCGGCAAGTCCGGAAACCGGGTATGGGTACATAAAGGCTGGCGCACGTGGGAAGGACATAAACAACGCCGGATATTTCAAGGTGGATGCGTTTGTGGAGAAACCCAATCTTGATACCGCAACCCGGTACGTCAGGGAAGGCAACTATTACTGGAATTCCGGGATGTTTGCGTTTAGCATCAAAACCATGCTGGAAGCGTTTGTCAGTTACGCCCCGGACATACAAAAAGCACTCGGCAATACCTTTGCCGGAATGATGACAAACTATCCGCACATGCCCGACATATCCATCGACTATGCGGTAATGGAAAAATCAGACCGGGTGGTAACGGTTCCTCTTGATCTTTACTGGAACGACATCGGCTCGTGGGACTCCTTGTACGAAGTCCTTGATAAGGATGAGGACGGAAACGTAAAAAAAGGCGACGTGCTGGCTATCGACACCAAAGGGACGTTTATTCTGGGCGGCAAGAGGCTGATAGCTACGATAGGCCTGGAAGACTTATTAATCGTTGAAACGGACGACGCGATATTGGTCGCAAAACGGGGGGAAGCCCAAAAGGTAAAGGACGTGGTAAGCAAGCTCAAAAAAGCGGGCAGGCCGGAGGTGGATGAACACTCTACGGTGTATCGTCCGTGGGGCAATTATACGGTGCTTGAGGAATCGCAGCGATACAAGATAAAGCGTATCGTCGTCCTCCCGGAGGCCAGCCTGAGCAAGCAGATGCATTATCACCGGTCTGAGCACTGGGTTGTCGTGAAGGGGACGGCCAAGGTCACCGTTGGAAACGAAGAACGGATTATCCATGAAAACGAAAGCACCTATATACCGAAATCAACCATCCACAGGCTTGAAAACCCGGGCAAGATACCCCTTGAAATCATTGAGGTTCAAAATGGGGAGTATCTGGGGGAAGATGATATTATAAGGATGGATGATATTTACGGAAGGGCGTAAATAGCGGAGACCCACCGGAACGAGCAGGAAGAGTAGAAAACCATACCATCTCATCCATTTAAAGGGAAACTAATTTGAAATTCCTGGCAGAGGTAAATAGAGAGAAATTGGTTGTGGCTGAAGTAAGAAGCCCTGGATATGATATAATTCGGATTGCTGAGGAAAATCCATTTCTGAAGAAAGGCGATATTAAAGCAGCGCTTCTCTATGCCGCAAAAAC
>CAYHFB010000065.1:0-1884 GCA_964355695.1 uncultured candidatus Brocadiaceae bacterium | reverse complement strand
ATCCATTTCTGAAGAAAGGCGATATTAAAGCAGCGCTTCTCTATGCCGCAAAAACGATATCGCTTGAAGAGACTGTTCAAATCTAACCCTTATGAATATACCCAACGCGTAACATCTTTTCAAACTCTTCAGCGGAAACGGGCTTACTATAGAAAAATCCCTGTACTACGGTACACCCATGTATGCCTAAAAATTTGATTTGATCCGCGACCTCAGCTCCTTCTGCAATAACGTCCAATTTCAAGCTGTGGGAAAGGCTTATGATGGCGCGGGTAATTTCGGCGTTGTTGCTGTCCTGTAAGTTATTGACAAACGTACGATCAATCTTCAGTGTCGTGATAGGGAAACGGCTCAGGTAGCTTAGGCAGGAATAGCCCGTGCCAAAGTCGTCTATTGAAATGTGTATTCCCATATCCCTGAAGGTTTGCAAAATCTTCATGCAAGAAAGTGAATTATCCATCATATTGCTTTCGGTAATCTCCAGTTCCAGCAGGCTCGCTGGTATCCCCGTTTCCGCAAGGGCGGCTGTAACCTGACCGGCAAAATCACTGGAACGTAACTGATGGCTGGCAACGTTGATTGAAATGCGTATAGGTTTTAGTCCTTCATCCAGCCAGTCCTTGCACTGTTTACAGGCGCGGCGTAATACCCAGGCGCCGACCTGCAGGATCAGGCCGCTTTCTTCGGCAATAGGGATGAATTCTCCGGGAGGCACTAAGCCACGCGCAGGGTTATTCCATCGAATAAGCGCCTCTGCTCCAACAATGGCCTCGTCCTTCGTGTCAATTTTCGGTTGATAGTACAACAAGAACTCGTCCTGGTCGAGGGCATGCCGTATATTATTTTCCGTCTCGATACGGTGCTTTGCCAGGGTATTCATTTCGCCGGAAAAAAACTGGTATTTTTTACCGCCGGTCTTTTTGGCATGGCGCATAGCGCTTTCTGAGCGCTTGAGCAACGAGGCGGCGTCCTCGCCGTCCGTCGGGAAAATACTGATGCCGATACTTGCGGTCATAATTACTTCATGGCCTTCGACGAAGAAGGGGTCGCTTATTCTCTTCAGAATTTTCTCCGCTAACAAGACGGTATCGTTGACCGACGTCACCACCATGACAAGGGAGAAAACGTCACCCGACAACCGGGCAATCGTATCACTACGGCGGACGGTTTCCAGCAGGCGCTCCCCCATCTTTTTCAACACCATATCGCCAATGGCAAAACCCAGTCCATCATTAACGGTAATAAAGCGGTCCAGCCCGATGGTAAACAAGGCAACGGATTTTTTAGTCCGCCGTGACGCACTTAATGCCTGCTCCAGACGGTCGTCAAGGAGGAAACGATTCGGGAGATTGGTGAGGGGGTCAAACTGCCTGCTTCCTTTGCCATTCGGATGCCCTTCCGGTGAAGCGCCGGAGCGTAAAATGGCAATATGCCTGATGGGATTGCCTTGCCCATCGTTTACGGTTAAAATGTCGCCACTTGAGGTAAATAACTTACCATCATTTTTACGAATATGTATCAAGCCGTTCCATGAACTGCCTTTGCCGTACGGTTTTTCAACCGTCCCTAACAATGGTTCCTCCCGGCTGCCGCTATCATGCTGTATAAGGCTTCTTCCCTTGACCTCTTCCGCGTTAAGGCCTGTGAGTTTGTTAAATGCAGGATTTACCCGTAGTACCCGATAATTTTTATCGGACACGATGATTGCATCCTCAGAAATCTCAAGAAGGGTGTTTAAAATGGCGCCGTCGGTATCCATACTACCTTTTCTGTGGTATTAAGGCCAAAAAAGCTGTTGTAACATTAAGGAATGCGTATCGCTTCTGACAATGCTAGATACTATCATGGAGACCGTTTAATAGTCAAACGTTTAAATTAGGCCTT
>CAYHFB010000064.1:0-12014 GCA_964355695.1 uncultured candidatus Brocadiaceae bacterium | reverse complement strand
AGTAGTTACAAACCTTCTGGTTACTTCGTGGGAATTCAATGCGGCGCTGATTGGATTGAAGACGCCATCGCATCTAGTAAGGTGGCGTTAATAAATAAAGGTAGCAACTGTAGTCTGGCAACGATATAATTTAATGATATGAAATTAAATGCCAAGAGCTATCACAAAAGCGCTTTACCACCTGAAATATTTACTAGAGATTAAGATAGAAGATAACATTATCTCAAATTATGACGATGATTGTAAATGTTTAATCTATGCCCATTCAGAGTATAGAAGCACAGACAAGATGTCTGTGCCACCAATTTCTCCATTTTAAAAAACACATCTTTGATAGGAGGGGTATGGCTATTGAGATTTTATTAGTAGAAGACAATCCGGGCGACGTGCGCCTTGCAAGGGAAGGTTTAAAAGAGTGTAAACTCCACAACACCCTTCACGTAGTGGGAGACGGTGTTGAGGCTATGGACTTCCTCCACAGGAAAGGCAAATACGCCAACGCCGTTCGCCCTGACCTCATTCTGCTAGACCTGAACCTGCCAAAGAAGCATGGTCGTGAGGTATTGGCAGAAATCAAGTCCGATGAGAAATTAAAACGTATCCCTGTGGTAATCCTGACAACCTCAAAGGCTGAAGAGGATATTTTCAAGACGTATGAGCTGCACGCAAATTGTTACGTCACAAAACCGGTCGATCTTGACCAGTTCATAAAAATAGTAAAGTCTATCCATAGCTTTTGGTTTGAAATTGTGAGTCTCCCCTCTGAAGAAAAATCTGCATGAATAGTGTTTTAAATAAAATCCTATTGATAGAAGATAACCCTGGCGATGCCAGACTGGTGCGGGAAATGTTGTCAGATGTTGACGATCCCACGTTCAGTTTTGACATAGAATGCGCCACAAAACTATCCACGGGGCTGGAATTCCTCGCACAGAACAAAGTGCACGTGATTTTGTTAGACCTCTCGTTGCCGGATAGCCACGGGATAGACACGTTTTTCCAGGTGTACAAGCAGTCTCCAGACACCCCCATTGTAGTATTAAGCGGCTTTAAAGACGAAACGCTCTCAATTGAGGCGGTTAAAAATGGCGCACAGGACTATCTGGTAAAGGGACACGTGGACGGCCACCTGTTGAAGCGTTCTATCCGGTACGCAATCGAACGACAGGGGATTGAGAGGGAACTCCTAGAGAGCAAGCAGCGTTACACACGGCTGGTTCAGATGGTGCCGGACATCGTGTATACCATTGACGCAGAAGGGACGTTCACGTTTGTAAATGAAGCCATACGGAACCTTAGTTGCGATCCGGAACAGCTCATCGGCAAGCATTTCAGCGTAATAATGCATCCAGAGGACGCCGAATTGGTAACCCGTTCGAAGGTGCTGGCCCGATATCGGGACAAATCAACATGCCCCAAGGAGACACCAAAACTATTTGATGAAAAAAGAACTGAGAAGAGAAAAACGATGGGGCTGGAAGTGCGTCTGTTACGAAACAAGGCAAGCACCTCTGATAACGAGTATGTATACGTTGAGGTGAACGCATCAGGCCTGTACATTAAAAACATCAGTAGCGATGACACGGTCTTTCTCGGAACTATTGGAATTATGCGGGACATCACCGAACGCAAGCGGACGGAGGCGGCGATCCAGCAAATGGCCTTCTACGACTCGGTGACCGGCCTGCCCAACAGGACGTTGTTTCGTGACCGCATATTTATGTCATTGGCGCACGTACAGAGGGTAAACGGGATACTGGCCGTTTTGTTTCTTGATCTGGATAAATTTAAACTAGTCAATGATTCATTAGGACATTCGGTAGGAGACCAATTATTAAAAATGGTTGCCGGTCGTTTGGCAAACTGCACCCGCAAGGGCGATACGGTCGCACGCATGGGTGGAGACGAGTTTACCTTGCTGTTGCCGGTAATTAAACACAAAGGCGACGCAGAGGAAGTCGCCGACAAGGTACTCGAAAAAATCTCACATCCTTTTGTTATAGACGGTCACGAACTGACGGTTACCACCAGTATAGGGATTGCCATATTTCCTGCCGATGGAACGGACATCGACACCCTCCTGAAAAATGCCGACATTGCTATGTATTACGCGAAAGATGCCGGGGGAAACAACTACAAACACTACACCAAGATACTCTCGGTAAAGGTTTCCAGAAGGATGGTGATGGAAAACGAATTGCGCCAGGCACTAGAACGCAAGGAATTTTTCATTTGCTACCAGCCACAGATAAACGTTGCTACGGGATGCATCGTCGGCGTGGAAGCGCTACTGCGTTGGCAGCATCGTGAATTGGGTTTGGTGTTTCCTTCCGAATTTATCCCGTTGGCCGAGAGCGCTGGAATGATCGTCCCTATTAGCGAATGGATGCTCTCCGCCGTTTGCGCACAAGGGAAGGCCTGGCAAAAAGCAGGGCTTCCGGCGGTACGCCTGGCAATGAAACTCCCATCACATGTGTTTCAGTGGCGCAGTTTCATGGAAACCATCAACCGTGTACTGGAGGAAACTGGCATGGCACCCTCCTTATTGGTGTTGGAAATCACGGAAAACGCTGCCATGAAAAACGTGGAAGTCACCGCTACCAGGTTAAGTATGGTCAGCGCCCTGGGCGTCAAAATTGCCATTGATGATTTCGGGATGGGATATTCTTCCTTAAGTTGTCTCAGCAGCTACCCTATCCACACGCTTAAAATAGGCAAGTCATTCGTTCAGGGTATTAAGGTAAAGACACACGTCGAGTCGATAGTAAAGGCCATTATCGTCATGGCAAAAAACCTAAAAATGAATGTGATTGCCGAAGGAGTGGAGACCGGCGAGCAACTTGCGTTTCTTAAGGAGCATCAATGCGAAGAGGCACAAGGACCCCTCTTTTGCAAGCCGGAACTCCCCGCAATAGTGGAAAAACTACTGTCGCACAACACCTCATTTCCTTGGGCTTGAGCCTTCGTAATCGGGCGAGTGGTTTTCTTCTTTGTATATCCGTGCAAAAGCTGATTTGGCGTGCTGGTAGGAATGGTAATCGCTCTGCGCATTAGTTTTATCGTCTTTCAGCTCGTATGCCTTTCCGCGGTTTAGGTAGGCATCGGCGTAGTCATGGTCAAGCACGATTACTTGCGTGAATTCTTCGATGGCCTGATCGGCCATTTGTTTCTTAAGATAAATGAGGCCTAGCTTATAATGCGGCGATAACAGCCGGGAGTTGATCTTAACGGCTTTTTTATACTCAACCACGGCATTGTCCACTTTGTCCATCTTGTTATAAACGTTGCCTAGATAATAGTGAACTTTGGCATTGTTTTCATCCAGCGTGGAGGCATTACTGAATGCATCAATGGCATCACTGTTCTTACCAAGCAAAAAATATACTATGCCCAGATTTACGTATGCTTCCTGATAATCCTGTCGTAGCTCAATCACCTGCCTATACTCACGAACAGCGTCTTCCAGCCTTCCCATTTTATGGTAGGCAACTCCCAGGTTAAAATGTGCTTTAGCGTAACCCGGAGATATCTCTATCGCCTTTTGATAAACGCCGATGGCCTTATCATGGTTATTAAAATCCTGGTGCAGAACTCCCAGATTAAAGTAGGCCTCTGTTTTCCCTGGTTCCAGCGCAATAGTAGTCTCATATTCCCGTTGCGCTTCTTCGAAACATTTTCTCTTGTAGTAACAATCAGCCAGCCGAAAATGTGCATCTGCGCTATTAGGGTGCTTTTGCATTTCCCGCAGTCGCATCTTTAGCTCATCCTCCGGCGCGCCAATCTGAGTGCTGACCTCGCAGAGGCGTTGGTACGCCTCTGCGTAGTCAGGTTTAAGCCGGGTGGCCTCGGTAAACGACTCTACAGCCTTCCCAAGGTCTCCTTTTTTACTATAGGCGTTACCTAATTTAAAGTAAATTTCGGGCTGCTGTTTGTTTTTTTCAAGCAACCTTTCATACTCGCCAATAGCCATATCCCACCGACCCTCATCCAGATATTTATCAGCAACCGAAGATAGGTCTTTTGCATATCCGCAGTGAGAAAAAAATAGCAATAAAACAAGTAAGGCAATTACTTTTCGATTTATCATGTTATTTTGATTTTAGCTCAATTTCCTGATCAGTCGTTTGGCCTTTTAAGCTCGGTACTGCCTGCTGGAACATCTCTTTGATCTCGTCTTGTTTGTAAACCACTGCCGGATCTTTTCCCGTCCGCCACTTGGTGATGTAAGAATAGGAAATGTAATCGCTATACGCCTTGCTGTGGTCACCCTTCATTGAATAGAGTTGCGCCCTGTTGTAATAGGCATCTTCGTAAAGAGGATCAATCTTCTTGGTTATTTTGTCATACCATTCCATGGCCTTATCGAGCCTGTCCATCCTGTGGTAAATCACGGCTATGTTATATGCAGCATTGGTATATTTCGGATTTTTTGCCAATACCGCCATATTTTCTGCCAGCGCATCGTCATATCTCTTTTGCAGACCAAAGACAATAGCCCTTTGGTAACGGGCATCAAGATTGTCCTGGTTTATTTCCAGCGCCTTGTTATAGTGAGCAAGGGCTTCTTCAAGCTTTTTTTCGGTCAGACTGATCAAACCAAAGACTACATAAGCATTAGAATATTTCGGATTTACCTCCAGGGTTTTGTTTAGCGACTTGATGGCCTCATCAATCTTTCCCTGTTTATGTAAGGCAATAGCGAGATTATAATGGGCATTATCATAAGCTGGGTTTATTACGGTTGCTTCACCAAACATCTTTTCTGCATCTTCGTACATACCCATATCCAAATAGCCTACTCCGAGGTTAAACATAATATAGGGATTCTTTGGGTCGAGTTCTAAGGCCTTCTTGTACTGGTCGATAGCATCAATCTCTTTTTGTAGCTTGTGGTAAAAAACACCGAGTTCCACATAGTTCAGCGGATTATCGGGGTCCTTGTCAATCGCTTTAAAACGTTTTTGGAATTCATCATCCGGTGCGCCGATCTTGTCGAACGTTTCTGCCAATTTTTTGTGCGCATCAATATAAGACGGCTTAATGTCTATGGCTTTTCTAAAATCGCTCACGGCGTCTTCTAATTTCTCTCGTGATAGATTGATACAACCCCTGCCATAATAGGCCTCCGCGAAATTTACATTGTCGCTGATAGCCTTTGTGTACTCAATAAAAGCATCATCAGGTTTTTCCTCATTCATTAAACTCTGAGCAATCTCTAAATGATTCTTTGCCCTTTCGCAAGCAACTGGGACGGAAAGAACAGCCAAAAAAATCAAAATCCACGCCTTTTTATACATTTCCATGCTATCTCCACATAATTTTATGTAAACATTTCTCCTTCGAAATTTTGCTTATTCAGTATATGTAAAAAATCTCCATTTTCAACTTTTTTCAAAAAAAAAAGGAAGCTGTGCAAATATCGCACAGCTTCCTTAATTACTAAAACATTATTAGGTATTACCTAATATTACAAATTAATGCTTGCCATGACCACCATGCTCAGACTTAATACCAAGTTCGAGCAATTTCCTGTTGATGTACTCAACTTCCTCAGCAGGTGCGTGATGCGTGTCAAGCCAACCTGGATCTGGACAAAGATCAAATATCGTCTTGCCAGGGTGGTTCTTTATAATGTAAGGACCAGTCAACTGATCAAGCCATTCGCCAGTCTTCCAGAAGCTTTCTGGAACCCAGGTAATGCCAACCTTCTTCTCAAGCGCAGCAAGTCTTCTTGCCTGTGAAGCGTCCTGTTTTACATTGACCAACCAACGATCCATACCGAACGAACCATCAGAATACGTAGCATCGTTCCATGAACCATGAGCCATACCCTTCATGATGTACGTCTGGAAATATCCAACGCTCTCAAAGCAGAGGCGCTCAATATCGCTACAGTTCGACATCCTGAATTCGCCTGACTCACCGCTCTTACCACCGTAAGCTTCTCCATCATGGTAAGCACCGATCTTCAAACTCCATACGTGAGTCTGACCAGACCAGTCTGGACAAAGATCTTTCGGCATCGGATCAGCTACGCCATCCTTAACAAGGTCTTCTGCAACCTTGAAGGTTTCACGATACTTCAAGCTGGCATCTTTGCATGACTCATCCATTGCCTGCAGATGCTCTTTAGCAAACCGAGGTGAATGGCAATCGTCGCAAACTGTCGCCCAACGGTCTCTCTTCTCTTTCCAAATCGGTGCGCCACGGTCAGCCAATGACATACCCATACTGGTGTATACCGTACCGAACCTCTGAACGTTGTGATGACCGCCCCTCATGTGACAATACTGACAGGTAGGAGCAACGTAATCCGCATCAGCCAACTTCTTCGTCCAGTCAAACTGCTTTGGATCCCATTTGTTTACCTGATATACCGTACCATGAAGACCAATATCGTAGGCCTCCCAATCTCTGTGATCTTTACCCCAATGACATGTCTTGCACTGTTCTGATTTCCTTGCTACCTTCGGATCGAACTGATGCCTCTGGTGACAAGTGCTGCACCTTTCTTCAGGACTGGTGTGGCAGAATGTGCAACCGGCAGTATCACCTGGTGGTCTTTCAATAGACCATGCGCATTCAACCTGAGCAAAACTCGAACAGGAAGCATGCGAACCAATACCACCCTGTCCACCCTCTGTATACTGTGTTTCATGACACTCGCTGGTACCACAAGCCTTAGATGAAGGCATGGTCAGCTTCTGGTGGTTGTTACCGTGACAGGTATCACAACCCGTTGGACTCGGTTCTGCCCTTGAGTGTGCGCTCTTCTTATAATCCCTAACAATGCCAGGGGTCATAACTGAGTGACAAGCGATACACTGTTCAAGCTGGAACGTACCCTTGATTGGGTTTGATGGCCTTACTTCATCCCTGTTATAAGTGTAGTCAGGAATGTAATAACGATAAGCAGGCAATGTTCTCCAGAACTTGCTGAACTTACCAGGATATGGCGGAGCATTCTGGTCCTTAGGATATCCCATATACTTCGCACCTAAACCCGAAAAGAACACCTTACCATTGTTATCCGGTTCACCAGGCTGTCCATAAACTTCGTGAGGTACCCAATGTGTAATAATTTCTACAGCTTTTGCTTCCTTCAGTACCAGTCCTGTTACTGCACCTATACCGATAAGAGCGGACGCTAACGTTACTTTTAAAAAGTTATTCATGATACTTAAAACCCTCCTCCTTTCTCATTAACAATACTCCACAATCGTCACTCGATTGCGTTACATAAAAAAATAACCTACCGTTGACTTTTGCATACCACCCCCTTCCAAAACTTAGTGTTCTCAGATATAAAAGTACTCCTTACAGAAACGTCGATTCATCAATCACAAATTTTGCCCGTTTCGTCGGAAAGAGCATTATACTTAATCTACTTCTTAAGTCAATATAAAAAGTTAAATGCTCCATGCGCGGCAGGCGAAAATCCTTACCTCTCAAATATTTATCCTCTTTGGAAAAACATTCACCAATATCTGATATTTTTCAACCTTTCGCCCCAAGTATCAGTTCACCCACAAATCCGCCGACGGACCGCAGCAAAACTTCGCGGGGCTCTTTAGCATGTCTTTCGATTTCTTTTACAATAGCACTCCCAACAATAACGCCATCAGCCGTTTTGCCGATCAACCTTGCTTGCGCAGGGCTAGAAACTCCGAAGCCTACCGCAATCGGGGTATTGGTCATTTGCTTGATTCTGCGGATATTTTGCACAACGTCCTCCGGCAAACTATCCCTCATACCGGTAATGCCAACCACGGCTATATAGTACAAAAACCCCTGTGATTTTTGCGTAATCAGCGATATGCGCTGGTCTGTGGTGGTCGGTGCTATAAAGCAAACGATTTTAAAGTCCTTGCTCTTTGCTATCTCAAATATTTCGCCATTTTCTTCCACGGGGAGGTCGGGAATGGTTAAACCATCCAAACCGGCGATTACCGCCTTTTCAACGAAAGACTGGTAACCGATTTTATAGACCGTGCTGTAAGACACCATCGCTACAATGGGAATTTCAGACTTTTTCCGCAATTCAGAAACCATTTCCAGTATCTGTGAAACCTTGACGCCATTCAACAACGTCCTGTAATAAGACGCCTGAATAACGGGGCCATCGGCAATTGGGTCGGAGAACGGAATACCAAGCTCTATTATATCGGCACCCTTTTTTTCAAACTCAAGGATTAAATCCCTTGTCGTGGAAAGGTCGGGGTCGCCCGCCGTAATAAAGGGGATGAAGGCAGGGGTTTTTCTACTTTTCAATTCACTAAATTTTTTATCAATTCTATTCATGAGTAACCCAACGCCATGCGCGCAGCACCTAAAATTCTTAATCTGATGTCATCTTCGACCATCAGTTCAGTTGGAAAATGATTCTTTCTTACCCGAAAGACTCAAAAACACCAGGAAAATATTTGCGGCTCAGTTGCCGTTCGGGTTCCGCAGCACACCATCTGCGACACGGATAAAATTCCGTCTGACGGCCACCTCACTCGCACTGAATCTTATATCCGAGCTTTTTAGCAACCTCAAAGGAGTCCTTATCACCACTACCCGACAAACAGATAATGATTAATTTGTCTTTGCTCAACGTAGGGGCAAATTTCATGGTGTACGCAATGGCATGAGATGCCTCAAGGGCGGGAATTATCCCCTCCAGCCGCGCACACGCCTGAAATGCATTTACCGCCTCATCATCGGTAACCGACACATATTCAGCCCTGCCGGTATCTTTCAAATAACTGTGCTCAGGACCAACGCCCGGATAGTCCAACCCTGCAGAAATAGAGTGAACCGGCAATGTCTGCCCATCTTCATCTTGCAGCACGTAGCTCGCGCTTCCATGCAAAATGCCTATTTTGCCGCTAGTAAGCGTTGACGCATGTTGGCCGATTTCAGTACCAATACCACCCGCCTCCACGCCAATCATCCTTACCTGCTTATCTTCAATAAACGGATGGAACAAACCCATAGAATTGCTACCGCCGCCAACACAAGCAATTAAATAATCCGGCAGCCTATGCTCCTTCTCCAATATTTGATTTCTGGCTTCTCTGCCGATTATCGTCTGAAAATCGCGCACCATCATCGGGTACGGGTGCGGACCAACAATCGAACCAAGGATATAGTGCGTGTGCCTAACCGACGCCATCCAGTCCCGGAATGCCTCATTTGTGGCATCTTTAAGTGTCTTCGATCCGCTGGACACCGGTATTACCCTGGCGCCCAGCAACTTCATCCTGAAAACATTAAGGGCCTGCCTTCTCATATCTTCCTCGCCCATATACACGTCACATTCTATTCCAAACATCGCCGCCGCGGTAGCCGTGGCCACGCCGTGTTGACCAGCACCCGTCTCGGCAATAATGCGTTTTTTACCCATTCTCATAGCAAGGAGAATCTGACCAATAGTATTATTAATTTTGTGTGCGCCCGTATGATTTAGGTCTTCCCGTTTTAAATATATTTTTGCCCCACCCAGCTTCTTTGTTAAGCGCTCTGCGCTATAAAGCGTGGAGGGACGTCCTACATATTCTCTTAAGTAGTATTCCAACTCGGTATTAAATGCGGGATCATTCTTCGCTTCCAGATATGCCTTCTCCAACTCTTCGAGGGCAGGCATTATCGTTTCAGGGACAAACCTCCCGCCAAAACGGCCAAAATGCCCGGTCTTATCAGGCAAGCACGCGCCGTCAGTGACAACCGCGCAATCTGTTTCGCTCTTAGTTAACGTCATTGTTCCCACAATAAATACCTCCAGATATGATAAACCGACAACTTGTAATCGCCATAAACACGATGAGGGTAGCCCAAAATACCTGCTACCCTCATCGCTACTAAATACAAAATCCGTTTACACAAAACTCAACAATTAGTGATGTGCGCCAACCGGATTATCTGTGTTGGCACGGTGAGGAATATCAGTCCTCTTGAACCATTCAACATCTACATCGCCTGGTTTTCTCTTCCAGCCAGGGAGTAAATCTGAATATTCGCCATGCTGCCAGAACCCATCTGACTTGTGTTCCAAACCAATCTTCTTCTCAATTGCTGCAAACCTTCTCAACTTTGAAGCCTCTGTCTTGATTTCGATCAACTTCCTATCTGTTTCGAATGCGCCACCGTTTCCGTACGTAGCATTGTACATACACATGTGGGCAAGCGCTTTGTAGGTGTTGCCGATTAGGTAACAAACCATTTCGAGACCTAAACGCTCAAGGTTAGAAGTTGCATAGAAGCGAGGATCGCCGCCTGGCAACAAGCTGAATGTGTAGTGACCGTACCAGTCTGGTGGTGAACCTTCTGGCATAGGATCAACAACGCCATCCAGGAAGCAACCAACAATAACTGCGACCGCTTCTCTCCACTTCGTGAAGCTCAACCGGATACCATCATCCATCGCCTTTAACTTGTCAGCAGCAAACCTTGGAGAATGACAATCCTGACACTTCTTTATCCAGGCGTCTCTCTTTGCTTTGTGCTTTGGTGAACCACGATCCACTTCGAACATACCCATATCGCTATAAATGGTACCGTACTGCTGTGGGTTGTGGTTTCCATCCTGCATGTGGCAATAAGCGCAAGTTGGAACCCTATAGTTGCCCTTCTTAACCGACTTGCTCCAATCCATCGTAGCATTTTCGGCTTCGTACAACACACCATGTATGGAGTCCATGTACATCTTCTGTTCATCATGGTCAATACCCATGTGGCAGTATCTGCAAGCAGATGGCTTACGTGCCTCTGCAGGGCTAAATACGTGCCTTGAGTGACAACCATCGCACCTGTTTTCTGCAATAGCGTGGCACTCTGCGCAACCGGCAACCTCTTCAGCAGGCTTACCCGTTTGCCATGAGAATTCCAACGTATTTACGGTAAATGCATGGGTGTGTGATCCCAAACCGCCGGCTCTATGCTCTGAGGTCTCTTTTTGATGACACTCGCCACAATGTTTGTAAGTCGGCATAAACAACTTCTGGTGATCATTGCCGTGGCATATATCGCAACCAACTACGCCTTCAATTTTCTTGCCATCTTTTCCTTTTACGCCAGTGTTTCTTCTCAACTCAACGTTGCCGTGTGAGCTCTTCTTCCAATCATTCACAATGGTTGGAGTCTGCACGGTGTGACAAAGAATGCATTCTGCATTCTTGAAAACACCTTCGGTCTGGCTACCATTTGTCCAATAATGTTCAGGATCATACCAGCGAATTGAAGGTAAGAACTTCAAAAACGACTTATATGGACCCCTACCCTCTACATACTGTGGTTCCGTGTACTTTGCGGTCAAACCAAACACATACAAAGTACCATCATTATCCGGGCCAACAGCCTGACCGAAAACTGAAGACGCAACATCCTGGAACGTTGGTCCCTCTGCCTTAACAATCCCATTTCCCATAGTACACGTCAACAAAGTTACCCCAGCAATCGCCAGAGTAGCCCCCACGACCTTGTATAATGGCCTTTTCAAAATCTCAAGCATTAACTCTTCTCCTTTTCTAACCTTTATCTCATACTATTAAACTACACCTGCTACCATCGGAAAACTACATCGAGTAGCTGTAGAAACAACAAAATACGCTTCTTCTCGCCTATACCACCCCCCTTCCTAACTAATCAAAGCCTTCTCCTTCTAGTAATAATACTATATTTCAGTAAAGGCATAAAATCGTTTTTACATTATACACTTCCAGGCATTCTTGTCAAGGACATTTTGCGCGAAACGTCCCTTACTTACAAGCCTCCAAACTATAGCAACTTACGCATTAACGCGAAGAGCAGGGCAGGCGGCAAAAACCCACCCAATTCAGATATTCTATATTATCCCACTTTGTAGGCGAGGGGAGGGAGTGTTCTTAAAGAGCACGCCCTTTATTCTCCCCCCCCGCGCATAGTCTCTGCGATAGGCAGAATGATCCGCCACGCTACCGCAAGTCGCTTTGTACTCGCCCATTTGCAAATCAATGCCCGTTCCGCGATACTACCCAGCCGCCTCCCCGACC
>CAYHFB010000063.1:0-12041 GCA_964355695.1 uncultured candidatus Brocadiaceae bacterium | reverse complement strand
CTTCTCCTTCGAGCATTGATTTTTTGTATGAAACTTCGATTTCTACCTTGAAAGACACGTCTGAACGTTGTACTATCTTCGCTGAACCCATTTTGGCCTCCTTGAATTAAAAATATATTTGCTTCAAGGCTCATTTTATACGAATGTCAACATAATATCAAGGTCTCACCCGTCTCCTCGTATACCCCAGCGATATTAAGAGAAATGATAATGTGGCATACCTGCACCCCGTTCACCGTACCTTGCTACGCCATCGGCGCACAAGATAATTCCACAGAGTTGGATGATGGTATTGTTTCGACACTCCCTGTGAAGGCTGAATTCTCAACTTACCGCCCCTGGCATCACGAATAGCCTGCATCATCCTCCACGTCGTGATCACGAAGACAAACCATGGTTGCATTTTAAGTATATTATCAATACGGTTTTTACAAAGACATCGTTGAATAACGTAGTAGAGCAAAAACAACATCTGCCCAAAAGCCGTAAAAATGCCAAGCTTGCGTGCCCTACGCCACCAAAAACGGTATGCAGGCGGGGAATCTTCAATGAACACCGTATCTATAGTAAACTCGGATTTTATGGCGTTCAACAATACCCAAGTGGAGTAGCCCTTTCCTGCAAGGACAACAAGCTTAAAACCTTCTTTCAAGATACGCTCAACTCCTTCATAGACAACGAGCGCATACCGTATTCATGGTTCAGCAAACGGTAGTATTTCAATAGGTACTCAAGATTTTTTAGATTAATTTCTGTTCGCACACCAAAGTTGTGCGGATGCCACCACAAATGAAAAACCCCATCCGCTCTTGCCGCTTCCAACATGCCTTTTTTTACTCGCTCCAAGTAAATCCAATCAAAAACTGGGTGACCCAAGGATCGATGAAGTAAACGGCTTGCGGGAATATTTACAAGGTTTTCTGTAGGTTTTTTGTGTGGCAACCGTGATACGTGGTTACCCGTTAATGAGAGGTATGTATCTGCCCCTCGAACTAAACGTCCAACAATACCATACGGAGCAACATGTCCACCTCGGTACACCCAATGGTCTTGGTTGCCACGATATGCTAAAAACCCAACCTCCGACGCCACTTTCAGATATTTACCATTCACCTGATTGCGTGGAAAAACCATGCTTGTGGGTTTAACGCCACACTCTGCAAAAATAGCCCGAGAACATTCCATATCTGCAGCAAACTGTTCAGTCGTAACGCCCACCTCGCTACAGAGAAAATGGCTATAAGTGTGGCTGGCAAGTTCCTGCCCATCTGTTGCCAGTATTTGGTAAACTAACGGACGCGCAAAAAAAAGCTTCGGAAAATCACGCACCAGGGATGCTACCGCGTATGTAGAGCGCTCCTTACACTCATAAGTAGGCATTATTGATGGACGTAAATTACACCACTGTTTGTAATCCTTGCACATAAGCATGCCAACGGTTGCCCAGGTGACATGCATACCATATTGCTTAAATAATGCCAGCATAGCCGGTACCGCCTGCCATTCACCCTCAATATTCGCACCATAGTTTTTGATTGTTCTTGAGTCAGCAACACCCCAAAACAACTCAAAATCGAGAGATATTACCAATACCGGCATTAGATGACCCCCATTCGTTGTTTACCTGGCTTATCATAAAACGCATACGCTGAAACCAATAGCAACCCTAAAGTAGGAATGTGATGTCTTAATGCTGTTCCCCAATTGATTACGCCAAATGACCAAACGATCTCAGCCACGAGATAGGAGATGAATGCAAACATCACAAGTCGTCGAGGTTGCGAAGGTATCTTTCGTAAACCAACACAAGCCTTCCAAATTAGCCATGCTCGCAGAGTATTCTCGAACAAAGAGACTAGATCGATCTTAGAAGACATATGCCAAGGCATTGGCTCAAACAGGTATTGAAAAAAAGAAGCAGGAATAGAAATCAGTAAACCATTAATCCCTTTGATTTCAGAAGCGGATTTATAGTTTGCTCGTGCTTCTGTATTCGACAAGCCATATTGGAATGATTCGATAGTATCACTTAAGCTGACGGTCTCAAGTTGAACGTACGAGTGCTTTATGAACAATGACAGGCTGAACGAAAAAAGAAAGATAACTAATGGCACGGCGATAACTAGTTTTACCAAAGAAATTTCCGCCTTTCCCCGGAGTGCCAGCAATACCAGTGTGGCAAGAAGTAAAAATGTTGCAAACACAAAAAGAGACCCATGCAGCATACCCATGCCAGTTACGGCACAGAGCAGGCATATCCAATGCTTAGGAGAATTACTAAAATAAATTCTCACAATCGAATAAAATGCAAGGTTGACAAAGAGCAACTGATACGGCTCTCGCAGGGTAATGCCTGTCATAAAAATGGAAGACGGTAGTAAGCTGTATATGCGCATCACTTTACATTGATGCGACTTGTCAAATGACAACAGGTACATGCTTTTGATGAGCAAACGGGCAGATACCAGCCAAGCCACACAAGACAACAAACATCCCAATAAGCAAGATTCAATCGTGAAACGATAAATCACGGCCAGAGAATTAATATAAGGGCCCGTTCCAACGTTGAACTCTCTAAATGGCTCGACGCCCTGTGCAATTAAACCCGCGTAATAATGAAACGATCCAGCGTCTCCATCACCGTAAGGACTAGGACCGAAGAAGCCGTTCCAAATCGCTATGATTACGCGAAGAATGAAACCAACCTTAATTATGGTGCGCAAATTATCGGTGCGATTGGGCATAACAAATTTTCCTCAAAAAACAAATATTAAGCCGACCGCTTTTGTTCTTCCAACCACGCTTGAAACATCAGCACGTCCCATATATAGTATTGCCAATTCAAACGACCAGCCTGATGCTCCGTCCATTTTTGCCGAATTTGTTCCGAATGGAAGAATCCCTCCTCCCGTAATCTTCTTTCATCCAACAGTTCTTCTGCCCATGCTTTTAGTGGACCTCTAAGCCAAGTGTCTATAGGGACGGCAAAGCCCATCTTAGGATGATCTATTAATTCTTTGGGGACATATTTATCCAGTACCTGCCGAAGCAACCACTTCCCCTGTCCATGGCGGATCTTCATTGAAAGAGGGGTATTCCAGGCAAACTCGACTATTCTGTGGTCTAGAAAAGGCACCCTTGATTCTAAGCTCACTCCCATGCTTGCCCTGTCAACTTTTACAAGGATGTCGTCAGGTAGGTAGGTGAGCATATCAAGATACATCATGCATTCTGTATAATCAGCAAATTGCTCCCATACTTTGGGGTCGTCAGCAATAGCCACAGGCGTCTTCGCGCCAATAACAACGTCAGATGAATTGAGCCAGTGTGATGATAATTTTACATAGAGTTCGGCGGGACTACTGGAAACCATAACATTAGCCAGTTTATGAAGCTTTTCACCGGGATGTCGGATGTTAAATGATTTGGGTAAAAACGGTTTGAGTCTATTGAATAGTATATCCCACCAAGCCGGTGGGAAAAAAAGCATGCCACTGGCTGCGATCTTTTTCGTGATTTTTGGAAAGCCGCCAAAGATAGACCAAAACTGTCTCACCTGAAAATATCGGTTATATCCGGCAAACAATTCATCTCCGCCATCTCCTGACAGACTAACCGTGACAAATTTTTTAGTCATTTGCGAGAGAAGGAATGTAGGTATCTGGGATACATCGGAAAAAGGCTCATCATAGAGCGTGGGTAGTTTAGGGATGACGCCCATCGCATCTCTGGAACTGACATAAAGCTCCGTATGCTCAGTTCCAATATGCCGTGCCACCTGCTTTGCGTATTCAGCCTCGTTATACATTTCTTCGTTAAAACCGATAGTAAAGGTTTTAACCGGCTGCGTACTGAGGGATTGCATAATGGCAACGATAGTAGAAGAGTCAATACCACCCGACAGAAAAGCGCCCAAAGGGACATCCGCTATCATTTGCTGGCCTATTGCGTCTCTCAGCAAGTCGTCAAGCATTGAAATTGCCTGGTCTTCACCACCATTAAATTGTCCAGGCGCTGAGCCGGAAATACCGTTATTAATTTGCCAATATGGTTTGGGGTCTGGCAGGCGAGTATTAGACGATTTCAATTCCTTTTCAGACAAAGTTAAGATGGTTCCGGGACGAAGCTTGCATATACCCTTGTAAATTGAGTAAGGAGCTATAATGTAATTTTGGCGAAGAAATAGAGTCAACACATCACGATTAATCTCCCCGCGCCATTCAGGGTGCTTTCGTAAAGCTTTAAGCTCGGATGCAAAAAGGAAAACGTTACTCATCCACCCATAATAGAGTGGTTTCTCACCCATTCTGTCTCGTACCAGATACAAAATTCTGTCTTTACGGTCCCATAATGCAAAGGCAAACATCCCAATAAACCGCTTGACGGCAGATTCCAATCCCCACTGAGTAATAGCCGCAAGCACAACTTCAGTATCAGAATGACCACGCCAACCGGGAACTCTGCCTGACCCGTCAAGCTCTTTTTTAATCTTTTTAAAGTTATATATTTCGCCGTTAAAAATAATGACGTAGCGACCACAAGCAGAGAGCATCGGCTGACGACCTTCAGGAGACAAATCAACAATCGAAAGCCTTCTGTGAGACAACGCCACCCCATTTCCGGCATCCACCCAAACGCCGCTGTCGTCAGGTCCGCGATGAGAAATGGAGTCCGCCATTAACACCACCGATTCGTATATTTTTTCAGAGACAATTCCTGCTCTTAAATCAACAAAACCTGCAATACCGCACATATTTAAAATCCATTTCCTAAAATAAGAGGGAAAGCTTTATGTTCGTTTTACTTGCCGTTTTAATGTCTCAGTTTTTGAATGCCCGATGAATGCAACTTTAATCGTTAAAAATCAAAATTGGACAAATTGACATTCCACTCTCTTATATTGAATATGCGGTCGTCGATCAATTCATTCATAATGATTTTGCCTGATACTCTAATTGTTTTAGGTCGAAAGCGTTCAGGTACTTTTATCAGATTCTTTGGCCTGAAATTTAAATTTCCCATATAGACTATTGCATCAATGTTACTTCTTTCATTTTCATATATGTATTTCACTGACGATTCAAATACCGCCTTCTCTAACGGGTTAACGTCAAAAATTAAAGCCGCTCGTATATTATTGACCGGTTGTAATCTATAAACCATATATGCTTTTTCAGATAACTTGACTATGGTATAATTATGGGCATATCTAAAACGAATTAATTCAGTGTCCTTTTGCTGCTCAATACTAAAGGTGTTTTTATTTATCTGTTGGGCGCTAACGCATGATGTCGGCAACTTCATAATAATCGCAGCAAATAATCTTGATAATGGATTCACTATAGTCAAATATTTTTTTATCTTACCAATATTAATTGGCAAGATAAAAAAATCCATAATACCAATATCAGACCATGTTAAAATTTTCTTTCTGATAGGATATATTTTGTCGTTGGGTGCGCCAAATACAAATGGTATTTGATCTTTTTCCAGTTCTGCATAAACGAGATTAGCCATTTGTTTTAGATTATACAAATTGCCTCTATGATTTTTATCTATCATTGTATCAACAGAAAGTGCAAAAGTATATTCTTTGCCAAAGAATTTATATCTATAGGGGATTGCCGAATAGCAGCCGACTATTTTGCCGTCGTTCAACATCATACCATGGTACGAATAACCTAAGCAGGTTCTTTCAAACTTGTTCCGAAACTGCTCAACAGTTACCTCCTTGTTAAAAACATTATAGCACAAATTGCAAATCTCTTTTTTTTCATCAACTGAAAGTTGTTCCGTTTTTCTAAAAGCAAACTCCACAACACCCTCCCCTTTTTTATTCTGCAGATACTTTATAAAGTTCACCCATACTAAGACGATGCATTTATCAAAGTAGTATCCATAAGGATTTGTGCTTTGAGAAAAGAGTATTTATCCTGCTTTAGCGAGAAGGTACGAATTATGGTTGCGTATTATTATTTACTATACTTCTCATCTACTTTTCGTTCAATATTTTTTGCAATAGAACCAGATATTTGGGGGCTGTAACGTGCAGGCAGTATTGCTCTTCCACCTTTTTCCTACCCGCCGCCCCCATCCTCTGCCTCAAGTCCTTGTTATCTCTCAGCGTAGTCAAGGCACGCACCCAATCTTCTGTTGTTTTTGCCAAAAAACCGTTTTTGCCATCTTCAACAATGTTGGAATTGACACCGACAGGGGAAGCAACGACCGGAAGTCCACAAGCCATGTACTGGATAAGCTTAAATCCACATTTCCCCCTCTCAAAGGGGCTATCAGCCAGGGGCATAATTCCTACGTCAAACATTCGCACATTTTCTATCTCGCTACCTTCTGACCACTCGATCTTCTCTAAATTGACACCAGGCAGATCAACTTTACCAGCACCTATTAATACAATTTTAACGTTATTTGTATTACAGATATTCGTCAATGCCATTCCAATAGCCTCGACACACTTAACGGTTGAAGGAGACCCTATCCACCCTACCGTGAATGAATTTACCAATTTTAGTTTAGACCCATGTTTTGGATATTTATCGATATCTATAACTGTTGGGATAACCACAACATTACTATTTACCTTTAAAGCGTACTCAGCCAGATATTGACATCCAGCAGTAACATATTTTGCACCGCCTATCGCGGTGGCGACTTTACCTTTTAATAACCATTTTATCAGCCTATTTGGATTTTGATCATAATTATGAAAAATGGCGTCGTCATAATCAAATATATAAGCAATTTTCCGCAACGTTAAATATTTTTCAAATAACGGGGGAAGATACGGGAAAGCTTCACAATGAAGAATGACTAAATCATATTTATGAGCATGTAATATTGCTTTAAAGCGGCGTACAAATGCCCGCAAAATATCATATATATTGGCTTTGCCATGTTTGAATTTATACTCTAAATACTCGTCATCAAACAATGGAGATATGGTGCAGCTAATATCGTTTTTTTCCAGGTATGGTACATATTGTAGAAAACGATATCTGCAACTTGCCGCCTTTCTTCCGTATTTTGTTAATAACAATATTCGCATCGCACAAGCACCTCATTCAAATTACTTTAGCAGGAATTCCAACCGCCGATCTACCTGCCTGAACAGAACACAAAACAACAGCATTCGCGCCTATCCTACAATCATCCCCAATCTCTATATCTCCAAGCAGTTTGGCGCCTGTTCCAATTTTAACCTGATTCCCCACTTTTGGCATTTTCCAATTTGTATCTGTCCGGCGAAGCCTATTACCCAAAGTTACTCCATTAAATATCTCTACATCATTTCCAATAATGACTAAAGGACCAATAACAATATCTGAGCAATGGGCAATTCTTAAACCAGCGCCTATTCTAGCCTCTGGTGAGATGTCACACTTATACTTCCGTTTGCTGTGTAAATAAAGGAAATAAGCAAACATCCTGTATCCTTTCGTATGCAGCATGGCATAGATACGGTAACTCAGTACTAATCTAAACTCCGGCGCCAAGATTGCACGAAGGAGTCTTATAAGGGTTATACGTAATGGATTTTCATATAAAGGTCCATCTAAATGATGACGTAGGTCACGAGTTACAACCTCAAACATATTAGCTTTATATGCATTATGCTCTTGAACAGACAATTTACTTACCACCTCAATCATTCAAGACCTTATGAAAAACGTTTTCATATTCCTTGCAAATTTTTGATACACCATATTGATTATTAACTTCCACCATAACATTCTCAGAGTTTATAGAATTGATATTTGAAAGTCCATGCAAAATAGTTTCTGCTAGTCCCGCCTGATCATCGTTCGGGGCAAGCCACCCATTAATTCCATCAATAATAAGTTCTCGATTCCCGCCCGGACAATCGGTAGCAATCACCGGCGTGCCAAGGGCGAGAGACTCTAAAAGGACATTTGCAAACCCCTCATAGCGAGACGACAAAACGAAAATATCCGCTGCCTTGATATATGGATATGGATTGTTAATAAACCCAAGAAAGCGGACACAACCGTCCAGCTCCAATTTTTTAGCCATCGACTCCAAGTCCGCTCTTAGCTCTCCATCGCCAAGTATTGTGAGAGATATATCAGGGTATGATTTACGGACTCGACTAAGAGAATTGAGCAATATATCAAATCCCTTCTGCCGGTGTAACCTCGCAACCGACACAAGATGTGGTCCTCGCCCCTCGAACAAGTCTTTTCCATCCATTGCTAGCGTAGAGATACGCAAGGCGTCTACCGGGTTGTAAATTCGATGGAATTTTTTCTTCCCTATTGGAAGCACCTTTGTTGCGTCATTAACCATAAAATCACTTTGTGCAACAACGGCATGGGCTCCAAAATAAACAAGGGCGGTTGCAAGGAAATAAGCCTTTTTTTTCCATTTACTCTCATTCTCAACATCCTGCAAGTAAGCACCAACAGTGTTGCCCAACCTCATGACTAAACGGGTGTTTGGAGGAAGAATAGGCCTGGCAATTGCGGCTGCGACACACATACCCAATGTAGTAAAAACAATTTCAGGGCGGATTTTCCATATAAGCCGGGTCAAAGGCATTACCGCTGTTCGTGCTCGTGTGGCACGCAACTCAAAGACAGAAACATCGTTGGGAAGTTCTTGAACGTATGGACCTTCAAGCGCTCCGACAGCGAGCATGGGTTCAAACCGGTCTCTATTAATATTCCTTAACAGATGTACAAATACCCGTTCAGCGCCTCCACCCTGAAGATTAGGAAGAACAAATAACACCTTGTGACGAACAAACGGCTTTGTCCGGTTACCATTTTGCATGCAGCGATATATCTTTCTATTTGTTACAAGATTTGTGGAAAAGTAGGCTGTTTTCTGCCTAACCAACTTCGTAAAATTGTTTTACACCAATCATACTTATTTGTTACAGTACTGGATATTAATTGCGGATGGCTCCTCGCACAAATACAACTGGGCTCGTTCCCTGGACACCAGCCGCAACATCCAATATGGAGGCTTTCGAAACTCCTCTTTTCGTATGTTTTCACACCTGCATCCATCCCTAAATTTGGTTATTAAAATATCAACGTTGTTACACTTTTTCTGATCGTGTGGAATAATGATTACTTCGACATTATGGCTTTTTGACCAGTCCACTGAAAACGGCACCAGGCTTTTCGGTGTTTCCAGCGGGTATATTTCCTCTAAAACAAGTCGATTGAGCCCCTCGATATTCCACTGGTCGTTAGCTAACAAACTTGAAAATGACTTGCCCCTCACGTCCTTTGTCTTATCTACCATATCCTTTAAATCAGGAGTAAAGTGCATATTTCTCTTTTTTCCCACCACCCTATCATAGAAATCAGGTGCTTTGAGAACATCATTGAGCGATTTAATATCGCTTATCTTAATGGGTAATTCGTAATTATCGGCTTGAATCCTGCAGATTAGGCCTGTCAAAGTTGAAGGCGCCCAGAATTCGTCTTCTGAAAATAGCGAAGGTCCGGAAGAAAAACTTTGTACTCCGATTTTCTTGCCTGGATTGTTTTTTGCAACAATTTCAATCACCCTATGCGGATTATAGTAGTAATCAAGTATTTTTACCGCCGCAACGATACTGCCCTGCGCCAGCAATGCAACCACAAGCAGCGCTATCCGAATAGTCTTCCTATTCGGCATTAATCTTGTAGTAGTATCTTTACCCAAACCCATGAGATATGCAGCCCCAAAGCCTGCGAAGATGCTGACAAAAATCATTTGCCCAAGAATATAACGCCCCGCAGTCCAACCGGGTATTCCAACACTGAACATCTCATAACCCAAAGGGAAAAGTAGTAAAACAAATGGCAAGCTTTGCCTTGATTTCCAAAGCTTCCAAACACCAAAAACCGAGAGCAAGGGGCTTATCGTCAATGTACACATAATGATAATAACTGCGTGCGTATGACAGCGCACCTGGTTTGAAATAAGCTTTCCAACACTACTAAATCTATCTGCCGACGCAGTCCCCCCAGACTTAAATCTAAGATACTCCCGTGTGGGTGCGATTCCTGCTCCAAAAACATTATTCGCAAGACAAAAGGCGATTACTCCAATAAAAACAGCCGTACAGCAGCCCAGTATTATATGTCTTTTATTACGGATGCCGTGGTTTATTTGACAATACTTGAAAATGGCAGCAGGCGCACTTATAACAAAATAGCCGATCATCCGTTCATGCGTTGAAGCAGCGAAAGCCGCAAAAACCATAAAACCGGAAAGCCAGAACACGCTATTTTCTTTAGATGTCCACAATAATACGAAGAAATACAGAGATAGAATAGTCCAAAAAATAGAAAAGGGTTCCATAAAGGTTACACTTGACTGAAACATAAGATTTGCATTGAGTGCAATACTCAATGCAACAAAGGCTGCACCCCATTCAGAGTTGCAAAATCTTAGAAAAATTAAAAATGAAAGGGCTACGACGCCTAGCGCCGCCAACACGTTCATTGCTCGTGATATTACAATCAACTCTTCTGATATTGATGGTATACTATGCGAGAGTTTTTCCAAATTATAAGGCGGTAACCCCCCTCCCCGAACCCAAATATAGGGGACATACGCAATACTGGTCACCATGGAGTGGAAAATCGCGACGTGGCGGCGGGGCTGAGACCTTGAAAAACCTTCCGAAATATCATTAAGTTGCAAACAGGGTCCCGGCGCATCCATTTCAGGTGCGGTTAGGTTGTTAGAACTGACATTTGTATTTATCCCTATGGGATAAATAGTTGTTAACAGTATAACGGCAGGTAGTAATAACAATAACTGCCTCATGCTAATATGTCTCAGACTACAGACTTTGGATGCGCCTGTCATGTGCCTTCCTCTCTTATAAAGCCCCACTTCTTTAAATATTTACGAAATAATCGAATTAACGGTTTTTCAATTATGTAATGATACAGTACGCCAACGGTTATGCAGAAAACAACACTAACCAGCATACTCAACCACCAAGTCTGTATCTTGTGCATACTACCAAACAGTCGACCTGCTAGTGACAACAGTGGTTCATGAACAAGATAAATGGAATAACTTGCATTTCCTACGATTACCATTAACTGTGGACACCATAATATTTTCTGCCGTTCCATCAAAACCCCACCCAACACAAATGCAGAAAATGGTACCCCGAAAAAATACCTGTATTTATCCACATCTGATACAAATTGCAATAGAACAACTAGTATAACCATCCCAAACAAAAATATCATCATCCCATGGCGATTCGGTACTTTCCTTGCTAAATATGCAATGCACATCCCCATCACAAACTCAAAGTTGATTGGCCTCATCAAGTAATACAGTACTGGTATCCAATTTACATCCTTCGAAAGGAGCAGATTACCAATACCCAACCCAACCCAACCCAATACGACAACAGTAAACAAACGATTTGAAATGAAATATATTATAAAAATCATGTAAAACAAGGCTTCATGGATTAAAGTCCAAGCCACCGACAACGCTGGAGGCGCAACAGCGGGTAATAGTAGTATCGAACTGATGTAACTTAAATCGGACCGTGTGCCTCGGCTTACGGCTGGCAACAAGAAATACAAAATCAAAAGGCCAATTGATACCGGCCAATACGGCGGAAAAATTCTTACAAAGCGTTTCGTGATGTACGTTTTCAGTGAATCAACATTCTTTGCATCATCGAAATGACTACTCAAAATAATGAATCCAGAGAGAACAAAGAAGAAATCCACACCAAGAAAGTTACATCCCCAAAATGGTACAAACCAAGTAGGTATTGCCTGAACAAAAGTACTAGTTGATATTCCCGCATGAAATATCACTACGCCGCATGCCGCCAAACCGCGAAAACACTGAAGGGAATCAAGTTTATGAGATATCATCTACAACTCCTGGGTTTGACGTTGCCATTCATCAAGTTAGTCTCAATCCTAAGTTCATTAAATACTTTCGGAACCCCTTCTGTTTCAGCGGTGAGATCTAACCCGTATATTAATTTGTACCTCTCGTGCAAATTAATAAAGGTTACCCCA
>CAYHFB010000062.1:0-12155 GCA_964355695.1 uncultured candidatus Brocadiaceae bacterium | reverse complement strand
GTTTCCCCGCCCTTTATTATCGGGGTTGCAACCCCTGATACTTCGCTTAATCCACCCTACGACCCTTACCTCAGCTTGGCCTCCATCTTTCTGTTAATCTCGGCGGCATCCCTCAGCCTTTGCGCCTCGACCTTGAAGTCGCTCAGGGACATTTGTAGTTTCATCCACCCCTGCAAGTGGGTATAGGCCGGGTTGCTATGATATGCCCCTTTCCAGACGGTAGTGGAGCTATTCACCAATCTTGCAAAGAGTAGTTCAATTTCCGGCACGGTCTCTACGTCGGGTACAAGGGTATGCCCAAGACGGAGCGCGGCGGCCGTTTTATCGGTAAGGGATGGTGTGTGGCCTTCCTTTTGCAAGTCGATGACAATGCTGAACGCCTCCTTTATTACATCCTCCGCGCTTTTATGAAGCGAGTCTGCCGTTTCCAACGTCTTCTTTGAAAAATGCGGCGAGTGGCAGTCATTGCATATCGACAGCATGTCATTCCGCTTTTTGCCCAATACCGCCTCGTCTACACGGACTCCGTTTTTATCGACGTATGACGCACTGCTTCCTACCGGCCCATAAGCAATGCCAAAGCCCATATCATGCGACCCCTGCGGCATGTGGCAGGTAACACACGCGGGCGACCGCATTGACCCGACCGACCGGGTGTCCCTCAGTATAAACGACTGGCTCGCAGAGTAAATCGCCCCATGCTTGGAAGAAATGTAGATTTCGTATTGTGGGCTATCGGTTCCCGTATGGCACGTCCTGCACGCCTCCGGCGTCTTGGCCTCAAGGGTGCTGAAGGTGTGCCTGGTGTGGCATGAATCGCACTTGAATTGAATGTTGTGGCACTGTTCGCACTGCGCGGCGCGGGCATTGGGAGACGGGGCAATGGATTTATTGCACTCCAGCATCCTCTTCCAACCGAGGGAATGGCGGCTTTTCATGAACTCATTGTATTGCTTTAGATGGCATTTCCCGCAATTACCCGCCACAACGCGGCGGCTCACCCGTATGTCCTCGCACGCGCTCATTTCGGCGCTCAGATACGCAAGCTCCTGCGCCTCCTTAACGGACGGCCCGGCGTCCGCATTGACATGGCACGCCTCACACCCAATACCCTTCCTGGCGTGAGCGCTACCCTCCCAGTCTGCAACCCAGCCGTGTGCCACACCTCGTTCTTCATGGCAAGTAATGCAGCGCAACGATTCCCCGGTAATGCCCCTTTCCGCATTCGCAGCAACAGCCGTTTCTTTCGCAGGAATGGCGGTCGCTTCTTTTTGTGTGGCGCAGCCGGCGGTCAAAAACGGCCATGCAAGAAGCAACACGGCGGCAAAAAAGGGAATGGATGTATTTTCATGGCGCAGTGGATTAAGCATTGCTTTCCTCCTTCAGGAAACATCAGAATGATCCGGCCTTCCGGCGATTTAGGTATTGTGAATGCACGCAACGGTTTGTGTGGCACGCGTAACATCGTTTCGGTGTATGAAAATTGCTACGGTTGTTGTACTCCAGCCCAGCCTTGAATACCGGCAGAACTGTTCCTGTAAAACAGCACTGTTTATTATACCGGGTAAACGATAAAAAAAAAGGTAATAGTTCGCATTGAATGCTACAAACAGGCCGCCCCAATGGGGCTAAGGAAATGCAAAACAACGTTGCCGTGGCCACTTGAACTTGCAAGTTGCTGATCCCGCCTGCATTAATAAAAACAACAGGCGGGACGTCTGCGCTACCTACGTTAAATTAGGGATAAATAAAGTAACCGTTTTTTGTCCACCCGGAGTGACAATTTTGTTCCTTTCGCAATCATTGTTTTCCGGCGGCGCTTGAGAAAGTTCTGATACGCACGGCTCACAAGGCCATCACGACCCTTGCCGTTGTTTGTCACTGCGTGCTTGTATGGTGCCGGTAACACTTGAAAACAAAGGGATGGAAGGTGTTTTCACCATCGCCCCTCTATTCTTATGACATCGTTGTGTAATGTGTTGAATTAAACTGCTGTGTACTATGAAAGATTTCACAACACGTGGCCTGCGTTTTGCTTACATAATCAGCACGTATCCTATAGCCAAAAGCTTCTGTTTTTCTAAAAACACCGGAAGGCCCTCTTGTGCTTTCTGGTATAAGCGTCGAAAACCAGGCTTGTTTGGCTATATATTTCAGTAATTTTTTTATCGGAGGGGTGGTTTATGAGTAAGTTTGGTAAATGTTGTATGAGCGCTCTGTTGGTTGTCGGTTTTTTTGTTTTTATGACGGGTGTTTGTGTTTTTGCCGAAGGGATTGAAGGGAAGGTCAATATCAACACGGGTACCGAGTCGCAGCTTGCCTTGTTGCCGGGTGTAGGACCCAAGCTGGCTGCGGAAATTATAAAGCACAGGACGGCCAACGGCAATTTCAAGACCCTGGACGACATTAAAAAGGTGAGCGGGATTGGAGAAAAGAAATTAGAACATATCAGGGAGCATATCACGCTGGATGGAGACTCCACCATAAAGGCCGTGAAGACAGCGGTTGAAAAGGAAAAGAAAGAAACAAAATCTGAAGCGAAGAAGTAGTTTCTACTAACAACGCTCCACCTCCAAAGCGCCGATACCCTGTCAGGGTTCAAAACCCTGACAGGGTTATTTTTTTTTGAATTGATTTCAGGGCGGACTTTTGTTAAACCGGAGTCATGAAGAAATTACTTATCACCGGCGCCAGTGGTTTTTTGGGTTGGAACGCTTGCTGGCGGGCAAAACGCGACTGGCTTGTATCCGGCGCTCTGTTTTCCCACCCGACGGCAATTGATGGCTGCAACGTCATGCAGTTGGATTTGACGGACTTTGCTGCGCTCAAGGGGGTATTTCAGACAATAAAACCCACCGCGGTAATTCACACGGCGGCAATTGCCGATGCGAATTTTTGCCAAAGCCATCCTGCGGAATCAAGAAAAATGAACGTCGATGCTGCAATCAACATTGCCGGGTTATGCGCGGACGCAGCGATTCCCCTGGTATTCACCTCAACAGACCTTGTTTTTGACGGCCTGAACGCCCCTTACCGTGAAGAAGACCCCGTATGTCCCGGCAGTGTTTACGGAGAGCAGAAGGCGGCGGCTGAAAGGGGCGTCCTGCTACGATACAGCCGTGCCGTGGTTTGCCGCATGGCGCTCATGTTCGGAGTTCCGGGGCCTGCAAGCAAGAGCTTTGTACAACCCATGCTGTCAGCAATAAGGGAAGGCCGTGAGATTCCTCTATTTACCGACGAGTTCAGAACCCCGCTCAGCGTTGAATCTGCCGTTTCCGGCCTGTTTCTGGCGCTAGAAAAGGCACACGGCGTGCTGCACCTTGGAGGCGCCGAACGCATTTCCCGTTACGAATTCGTCCGGTTGCTGGTGGACACTCTGGGGATAAAAAACGCCCGGTTGAAGCCTTGCACGCAGAAGGACATGGTCATGTCCGCGCCAAGACCTCCCGATGTTTCGCTCAATATCTCTAAGGCACAAGCCATTGGTTTTAACCCTGCCCCATTACGGGAAGAGATTGAGGCGATTGTGTGGTGATTGCAGGCGGGCAGAAGCTGCTGGTTGAATAAGAACGCCTGGAACTACAGATTTCACCGATTCCCTATAGCCCGAAGGGGCAGTCTGTTTGTAGCAACAGGCTGGGTTTGTTCATCTCTGCGCACACGTCTCTATTACTTATCCTGATTGTTAGTACGAAGTCGTTTGAAACTCACGATAGTTTATGTAGGGTATGTGGTGGTATGGACAAACCCTGTTTATCGGTTGGAAGGAAATGGAAATGTTGGAGAGTAACGCGGCGTGTTCAGGAAGTACCCAATATTGCCTTGCTCATCTTGGTTCTGAGAAGAAATAATGCCCGATGGTGAAGCTGTGATACCCTGGACTCCGAAATGCCGATTAATTTACTTATCTCTTTTGACATCATGTCCTCGAAGTAATATAACGTGATCACCAGTCTTTCCCGCTCCGGCAACTTGGCAATGGCGCCAGCCAATAAGGACTTTTCTTCTTTTGTCTCTAAGTCGCTAAGGGGATCGCGTAGCTTGTGATCCATGACTTGTTGGTTTTTGTTTTCCTGCGAATTATCCTTGAATGTTTGATTAAACTCCTCCAAAGAAAGAAACGCGCCAAAACTGATTTCCGACAATAATTTGTCCCACTCTGCCGGTTCCATTTTTAATGCCGCCGCAATTTCCTCCGATTGTGGAGGTCTATTGAGTTTTTGTTCCAGCAACCGATAGGCATCTCTTGCCATGGATGCCTTGTCCCTCATCGTGCGAGGCAACCAATCCTGAGACCTCAGGTGGTCCAGCACCGCACCTCGGATACGAGTAATGGCATACGTGCCAAATTTTGTCTCTTTCGCCGTATCGTATTTCGCGGCCGCGTCAATGAGGCCGATAATGCCATATTCAATGAGATCGTCCCTATCCACAAAAGACGGTAAATAGACGGTAAGTTTGTTTACTACGTATTTAACCAGAGCAAGATGCTCCATGATTAGTTTATCACGTTGCGTGGTGCTTTCCTGTTTGTAGCCCACCTTTGCCTTGTTGAGCGTTCCCATGCTTACCTACCTTACCAAGTGCATTACGTTTTTTTGCCGGTTTTCATGCCCCCAGCCACCGGGGGGACGGTTTTGTTTGTGGCAGTCTGTTCTTCCGACGGTAACGACACCGTATTTATCACGCTTACAATGTATTTAATGAATAAACTACTTAATATGCCCACAACGCCCGTTATCACTATGCTTCTGATTGCCAGCATTGGAAGTGATACGTCTGCCATAAACCCAAGAAAACAGGTTGCGAAGAAAACAATTATTAAGAGATATACACGCACATAAGCTAATAGTACTTCCATATTTCACCTCTTTGTGTTACCAATGTCAAACAATAATTTGAATGACCCTGCGTTTTGCCAGGCGGGGACGCTCAGGACATAAGCTTTGAAGGGTCCATTTGGCCCTCAGTGACAAGCCGTCTGAAATACCCTTCCATTCCCAACGCCTGCGTTCCGTCGTCGCTATTGATAAATGAAACGGCCATCTTATTGAGGCAACTGGCCGCAATGGTGTTAGGGTACTCTTTTACGAAAGATTTTTGAAGTCTTGTCGCCATTGTTACGTTCGGGTCGGAAAGCACGTATCCAAGATATTGTATCTCAAGGCCTAAAAACCGCCGCGCCACCGATGAAATGTTTCTCATGGTCGAGTCGGCCTCTTCCCGGCTATTTGCAAGGTTTACCACTAATTTAATGTTCAGGTCCTTTCTTTTCCTTGAAAGGACTTTGATCATGGCATAAGCGTCTGTTATAGCCGTGGGTTCGGGTGTCGTTATGAGCAGGATTTCATTTGCTGCAAGCACAAAGCTTAGCACGTTCGACGATATGCCGGCGCCCGTGTCTACAATCGCAATGTCCACCTCTGCGTCCAACTCACTAAATCCTCTGAAAAGCAGTTCTTTTTGTGCTTCAGTAAGGTTGGTAAGTTCCTCAATACCGGAACTGCCGGGGACAAACATAATTCCTTCCGGCCCCCGAAAAACGATGTCCTTCATTCCCTTGCGCCCCTCAATAACATCCTGCAACGTGTATTCGGGATGAAGCCCCAACAGGATATCAATGTTTGCAAGCCCCAAATCAAGGTCTATCAGTAACACCCTTTTTTTGTATCTTCGGAAGAGCATGGCCAGATTTGTTGCAATATTTGTCTTTCCAACGCCGCCTTTGCCGCTAGTAATGGCAATCGTCCTTACCTTGGAAAATCTCCTAGCCGATCCGTGATCTGTTTCATTCAAGTTTATCATTCCCTCCGTTGCCTGTCAATGCACGCATTTGTCCATTTCACAGACAAAAAATTATCACTCCGGTGCTACCTGTTTTATTTGAGAGTACCATCACTTCACAATTTCACCACACCCAGTGAATCAATTCTAACACCGGGTGATATTTCTTTGTACGACAAGACCGGTAGCTGGGGCAAGGCGTTTTCGATGAGACGTCTGATATGGCATCTCACGTTGGAGGACGTTAACAACACCGCTTCGTATCCCGATGACAATGAATCCTTCACCACTTCTACCAAATTATCAATTAATTTTTGCGCCACGTTTGGCTCCAGCGCCAGCAAATTGCCTCTCTCCGTTTTGTGGATTGAGTTGGCTATGGTTTGCTCAAGCTGGGGGTCGAAAGAGATGACGCCTATCTTTCCTTCGCTATTTTGGTATCTTTGGCAAATAGCCCTCGACAGCTTCTGTCTCACCAGTTCCGTTATCGTTTCTGCGTCCTTTGTTATAGAGGCGCAATCCGCTATGGTTTCCATTATGGTGGCCATGTCTCTAATCGGTACCTGTTCCTTTAGTAGGTTCCGGAGGACTTCTTGTATGCTTCCAAGGGGCATTGCGTTGGGGGTTAACTCCTCAACAACTATGGGCGATTCCTTCTTTAAATTATCAATGATCTTTTGCACGTCATCACGGCAGATTATCTCGTGTGCATGTTGTTTGATAACTTCGGTAAGGTGCGTAATCATTACCGATGCCGGATCGACTATGGTATAACCGGAGGCCTCGGCGTCTTCCCTTACCGATGATGTAACCCAAAGCGCCGGCAATCCGTACGCAGGGTCCAACGTCCCTATTCCATCAATTTGCTTTGTTACGGCCCCTGAGTCAATGGCAAGATAGCACTCCGGGAATAGCTCTCCCTTTGCAACGTCCTGCCCGCGTATTTTAATCACATATTGATTGGCCCCCAATTGCAGGTTATCCCTTACCCTGATAGGGGGAACGATCAGGCCTAAATCCCGCGCCATCTGTCTGCGAAGCACGTTGATCCTGTCCAAAATACCGCCATTCTTTTGTGGGTCAACCAGGGGTACCAGTTTGTAACCAACCTCGACACCCATACGGTCAACGTGCAGCAATTTTTCGATGCTTTCTTCCTGGCGTGGTTCCGGCGCCACTTTTGCCGTTTCCTGCGCCAGTTCTTCATGCATTAATGCTTGTTTGCCTGATCTCTTGAGGACGAAGGCAATCGTCCCAAAAAAGAGGGCAAGTATTATAAACGGCATTTTTGGTAGCCCCGGCACTATGCTAAACAGGGCAAGGATACCTGCTGTAAAAGCGACCGCTTTGGGCTGGCTGAGCAATTGGCCTGACAGGTCACTGCCAAGTCCTTCAGTTGACGAGGTCTTCGTGATGATGACGGCAGAGGCCGTTGCGATAATGAAGGATGGAAGCTGCGAAACGAGACCGTCGCCAATCGACAAAATCGCATAATGTTGTAACGCGTCTGTTGCAGTCATGCCCTGGCGCAGGCCCATGGCTATTCCGCCAATGAGGTTAATTAATACGATGATAATGCCTGCAACGGCGTCTCCACTCACAAATTTACTTGCGCCATCCATAGCGCCATGGAATTCAGCCTCCTTAGAAATTACTTCCCTTCTGCTTCTCGCCTGATCCTCAGTGATAAGTCCTGCATTCAGATCGGCGTCAATACTCATTTGCTTGCCGGGCATTGCGTCCAGGGTAAACCTGGCAGCAACTTCTGATATCCTCGTTGCACCCTTTGTTATGACGATAAATTGGATTACCACGATAATTAAAAAGACAACCATACCAACGATGAGGTTGCCTCCCACAACAAACTCGCCAAACGCGGCTATTACCTTCCCACCAAAACCATTCAACAATATCTGGCGTGTTGACGCAACGTTGAGCGCTAATCGAAAAAGGGTCAGGAACAATAATATCGAAGGAAATGTGGTGAGATCCAAGGTCCCTTTTGCGTGGAGGGTAACCAAGAGCAATAAAAGGGACACGGAAAGATTGATGGTTATGAGTATGTCCAGCATAAAAGGTGGAACAGGGATGATAAATACGACAAATATCCCTATTACACCGATAACTAATGCCAGTTCACCCTGTGTTATCAATCGCATTAAAGGGTTTTTTGAGACGAAAGCCATTTTATCGGTAGCCATAGTTAAACCTCATCAGTAGTATTCGTTTCAGAAATTTCCTTGCTTCTCGGTACTCCGTGTCTTTTTTACCTGTCCTGTAGGGACAAAATATCGGTAGACATAACACAGAGTATACAGACATAAAATGCCGTAGGCATAATATATTTAAAACCAAATTGTTTTTCTATCAATCCGTAAACGCGGGGAATTTAGTTGCGGCTCCGCTGCTTCAGGGTGTTTCACAACGCTATTACCTGTCGTCATCGACGTTCCCGCTTTAATTGATATACGTAAGCCAATACCTTTGCAACGGCATAGAACAGTTTTTGCGGCACTTCCTTTCCAATTTCCACCGACTTGTAAAGTGCTTGTGCAAGCGGTTTGTCTTCCACAAGGGGGACTTTGTGTTTTATCGCAAGCTCCTTGATACGCTTTGCAATCAAGTCCGCGCCTTTTGCAACCACCGTAGGCGATTTCATTACTTTACTGTCATATTTTAGGGCTACCGCAAAGTGGGTCGGATTCGTTACAACAACGTCTGCCGTTGGGACGGCCGTCATCATGCGTTTTCTTGACATTTGGATTTGTATTGACCGTATCTTCCCCTTGATCAACGGGTCGCCTTCCATTTGCTTTCTTTCTTCCTTGACCTCTTGTTTCGTCATTCTGAGGCCGCGATTGTATTGCCACTTTTGATAAACAAAATCCGCAGCGGCTAAAACAAACAACATCATCGCCAATCGGAATGCCAAGCCGTACATCAGGCTGAACAGCGTAACAAATATTTGCGCGACGTCAAAATCCAACGCATCTATAATACTATTAAACTTGTCCTTCATGTAAAGATATGACATGCCCGTGAGGGCACTCAGTTTTAGCAAGGAAAAGAGGAGTTTTACAAACGATTGCGGTGAAATCAGATTCTTTGCGCCAGCTATGATGTTGAACTTCGCAAAATTGAGCTTTAGCAAACCGAAATTAAGCATGAAACCCGTTTGCAAGTAAGAAATGATCAATCCCATCAGCAGCAGTCCACCGAGTATTGGAAATAATATTTTTGACAGTATGTAAAACTGTGAAATAATAATATCCATGACGACGTCCTGGCTAAAATCTTTGTAAAACAGATGTCCCAGGGTGTCCTTGAATGCCTTGTCCATAAGTTGGTAAGTTACAACACCCATGTTATAGAGCAACACAATACCGCCCAGCAAACTAACCGCATTATTCAGGTCGGCGCTAAAAGCAATATTTCCCTTCTCTCGCGCCTCACCGAGTCGTTTACCGGAAGCTTCTTCGGTTTTTTCTTCGTCACCGGCCATTTTTATCCCCTACATCGTTGCCATCAACGAGGTAATGCCCTTTTCAAAGGTACGGATGTATCTCTCTATAATAGGAATTATCAAGGGCAATGAAACGATAAGCAAAAAGAATCCAATAAGTATTTTTATTTGAAAGGCAATATTAAACACGTTAATTTCCTGCGCCACCTTCGTCATTAATCCCAGAACAACAACCGTCAGCAAAACCGACAACAGTGAAGGCGCTGACATCTTGAATCCGATTATAAAAAGAGCATTAAACATACCTATTATCTTTGCGAGCGTCATCGTAGTGAAATGAAATCCCCCCACGGGAATAATATCAAAACTCTGGGCAGTAGCCTTAATGAACCAGTGATGCCCATCTATGGAAAGAAAAACAAGAACGGCTACCATGTTCAGAAAGACGGTTATTACCTGCTCCTCTTCCCCTATTTCTGAAGAGGGATCAAGAACCGTTGCCGTGTCGAGGCCTATTTGATTCGTCATTAAATTGCCGGCCATGGTAACAGCCGTAAAGATTATTGACGCCGCAAAACCAACCACAGCGCCAATCGCAAGCTCTTTGACTGCGATCTCAACGTACGGCATTACATCCATGGGAAGCGGCGGTTGATTGTTTTGCAAGGCCGAATATAAAACAATGGTAAACGTTAAAGCGAGGGCAATGCGCACTTGCATAGGAATATTTGCGTGCCCAAAAACGGGCGCAAAAAGCAACATGCCGCCAACCCGAAAGAAAACGATCATAAAAAACGGCATACTGTCGATAAAGGTTAAGAGGTATTCCATAAGCGCTCATTGACCGTATTTTGTTAAATCACCGAATAAGCTTATGGTATAAGCGGACATTTTTCTCAGCATCCACGGCAAACAAAACAAGAACACACCCAAAACGGCAACCACCTTCGGCAAAAAGGCAATTGTCTGCTCATGGATACTTGAAACTGCCTGAAAGACGCTGATAACCAAACCCACTACCGTTGCAGCGATGAGCATGGGAGCCATAAGAATAAAGGTCATTTCTAACATGTCCTTCCCGATACTGCCTACCATTTCCGGCGTCATTGTCAAATCCTCTATAAAAATATTGAGCAACCGTCATGCCGTAATACCGTTGCCCCGAGACAATAAAAAAAGGTAACAGTCCACTCACCCTTCAAAGTGCAAATACCCTGTCAGAGTTATCCGGGCAAAAAAGTTTGTTATTTAAACGCTATTGCACGATACTGGTAATAAGTGATTGAATAACAAGCTGCCAGCCATCCACCAAAACAAACAGAATTAATTTAAACGGCATTGCAATCATTGCAGGCGGAAGCATCATCATACCCATGGCCGTTAACACACAGGCAACAACCATGTCAATAATAAGAAACGGCAAAAACAATATAAACCCCATTTGGAATGAGGTCTTAAGTTCGCTCAGAATAAATGCCGGGATGAGTACGTGAATAGGGATGTCTTTGGGTGTTCTCGGCCTTTCCATTTTGGAAATATTTACAAACAAGGCGATGTCTTTTTCGCGCGTCTGCTTCAGCATGAATTTTTGAAAAGGCACGAGCGCCCTCTCGAAGGCCACGTTCTGTGTAATCTCCTCATGCATATATGGCTGAAGCGCCTCGTCATTAACCTGTTTCCATACCGGCGCCATGACGAAAATCGTTAGAAAGAGCGATATGCCAATAAGTATTTGGTTCGGGGGCAACGTCTGAAACGACAGCGCCTTTCTGACAAACGACAGCACGATAATAATCCTGGTAAATGCGGTCATCGACAGCAATAGTCCGGGCAGCATAGAAAGCGCCGTTAAAAAAAGTACGATCTTCAGCGTGCCGGCAACCTCAGCGGGCTTTCCCGCATTGTCGATACTCATGGTGAGATTCATCGGCGATGATGAGCCGCCGGCGGCCGATGCAACGCCCGTAACGGCAAATGCAACCACTATTACGCTAACAACCAAAACCAACCATTGTCTTTTCAATGAAATGTCCTTAAAGGGTATGTGGTATTTATGCACGTTCCTGATAAGCGCGTTTTAAAAATCTTACAAAGTCGTTCCCCTGCGTTTCCGCAGTTTCCGTGTTAATCGAATCAACAATCTCTTTGTCCGTTATCTCGGACAGGGTTTGAATTTTTTCGTGAGTTGCCCCAACCACCAATATCTTACCCGGTATTTTTATAAGATGGATATACTTTTTTGAACCCAGCGGCACCGAATCCACAACACTGAGATACCGCTTTCTCTTCCCCATACCCGTTTTAATACCCAGCTTGCCCCGGAGAAAATAGAGCGCCACAACCGTAATAACAAGTATTAAACCTATTGATTTCAAGTACTTGGTTACATTTGGGAGATTAATCGGCGATTCAACGCCTAATCTTACCGATTCTGCCGAAACCGTTCCATAGTTCTTTTCATCAGGTACCACCTCTGTCGCAGCGTAGCCAACGTTGCAGACAAAGGCGAGATAAAACACCATCGTAACTAAAAATTTTTTCCCCATATAATTTCTCCGTTGGTACTTACGCGCAAATTGTATGCCTTATCCTTATTGGTTATGTAAAGAGGAGTTAAATATCTATCTTTTGGGAAGGCAAGCGGGAGATTTGCAGAGGAATGTGGTTGCAAATATAATTAAAATATGTTCGCGTTATGCCATTTTCAACAGTATCTGGAAAGGCGTTTGCTGTGGTTTTTTTATACTACGTGTGGTAATTTTAAACAACAATGCTCGATTCTACCCCTTGTAACAGAAAGAATCAAGAAAAATAACGGTTTATTCGGGTGCATTCCCCGTTTTTTGTAAAATATTGTTTTGTAGCTCAAACCTTCAGGTTTGATGGTTGTTGCGACAGGCACTGTCGC
>CAYHFB010000061.1:0-12239 GCA_964355695.1 uncultured candidatus Brocadiaceae bacterium | reverse complement strand
TTGGAAATGGCGCGGTAGTGGTACATGCGCTATACGGCTCAAGCAGGGGTGTCAGATAATCTGTATGGTTACCGGGTTTAACGTCTTCGGTATTTCAAAGTAGGGACACGGCGCGCCGTGTCCCTACGGATGGATTTAGATTCTTTGTGGCTTTATGTGAGGAAACAAAAAAAACATCCTGGCTCACACGAAGGCACAAAGGCACGAAGAAAAAGGACTTTTGCATTACTAGAAAAGATAGGTGGAAGAAAGGTAACTACTCAGCGTATTTCCAACCACAACTCCTGTTAACCAGCAAAAACAGGCAATTCGCCGCGAAATAGCATCTTTAAAGCCCGGCTTACATCTATGGCTTGTTTTCGGCAAGTTGAGAGGTAACCACGGATGCGACAGAAATATTTCGCGCCTTCCATGGAACGGAAACAGCCCGATATTTTCTGCTGAACCTTTGTCATACGGATATCGTTCTCGGCTAAATTATTGCTAGGTCTCCATTTTTATACTCTACCAAAAGATTAAGGATAAAAAAGAAGCCTGCAAGATATGCGGCAAAGTTATCTGGCGGTAGCGAAAAACAGTTTACTGATGCATTTCGGGTCTACAGAAGTACAGGGTGAGAAACTTGATGTGGATTACCTCCATAGTTGGGCAAAAAAGCTGGACGTCAAATCAATGCTCCTAAAACTGCTGGAAGAGGCTGAAGATATATAGTTACCTTGAGCTGCGTTTTCCTTCTTTACTAAAATTATTGACACAGGTAGTTACTACAAATTACAATTCGACAATCCAAAATCTGTGAAATCTGTGGTTCCTAAAGTTTTTAACCGTCCGGAGACCAACCCTCATTAAAGGACTATAACAGTGATATACCTCGATAATGCAGCAACAACCTTTCCAAAGCCTGAAATAGTATACAAGTCGATGGACACTTTTTACCGGACGCTGGGGGCAAACCCTGGACGTTCCGGACACAAAAGGGCAGTGGCCGCTGAGAAGGAAATTGAAGATACCCGCTTGACTGCCGCGCGGCTGTTCGGCATTAAGGACGCAAAACGGTTTATTTTTGCCTATAATGCCACCGACGCCATAAACATGGGGATTAAGGGGCTGCTTAAGCCCGGCGATCATGCCATCACGACCTACCTTGAACATAATGCCGTCTCCCGCGCGCTGGACGGGCTTGAGCGAAAGAAGGGGGTTTCGGTAACGAAGGTCGGGAACTCAATGGAAGGTTTTATTGACCCGAACGACGTTAAGAACGCTATAACGCCTAAGACACGTCTGATCGTTGTAACGCACGCGCCCAATGTCCTGGGAACGATCCAGCCCATCCGCGAAATCGGCGAGATTGCACGGGAAAGGGGGGTTGTCTTTATGGTCGATGCAGCCCAAACGGCGGGTGTTTGTGAAATTGACGTTGATGCGTTGTGTGTTGACATGCTTGCCTTCACCGGCCACAAAGGCACACTTGGGCCGACGGGAACGGGGGGGTTGTACGTCGGAGAACGTGCAGCGCTGGAGCCGTGGCGGGAGGGGGGGACAGGGTTTGAGCCGGCCTCGCTCTCTCAGCCGGAAGAACTGCCCTACAAACTGGAGAGTGGCACCCCGAATACCGTTGGTATTGCAGGGTTGCGGGCCGGCATTGAATATGTCACGTCGAGAGGAATCAGCGCGATCAGAGCTCACGAACGAAAATTATTACAGAAATTGATAACGGCTTTACAGGATGACAAACGTTTTGTTTTGTACGGAACAAGGGACGTATCAAAAAAAGTGGGAATACTCTCCCTGAATGTAAAAGGGTATCGTCCCGCCGAGGTTGGCGCCATACTGGATCAGTCCTTTGATATAGCTGTGCGTCCCGGTTTGCACTGCGCCCCCTTTGCCCATCAACGGCTGGGAACCTTCCCTGATGGCACGATAAGGGTGAGTCCGGGTTGCTTTAATACTGAGGAAGAAATAGACCAGCTTATTACCGTGCTGGTTCGAATTGCGGAGCAAGCGCCTGTTTAGTAGAGTAGCGCAGGCTTCCAGCCTGCAAATTTTTCATGAAACGGACGGCAGTCTGGAAGCCGACTGCTACCGATTAGTAAGGTGGTGTAGGCTTCCTATCTGCAATTATTAAAAAACAGCAGGCAGGATGCCTGCGCTACAGATGCTTGGAAACTGGAATAATGATGATCAAGAATCTATTTGCCTTTATCTTGCCGTTGATGGCGCTGGTAGCGCTGACGGCCTTACCGCTCTATGCAGAACAACACGTTGCGCACCGGCTGGGGCACCCCAGCACACGCTTTGCCGACCCGCTTCAGACCCCGGAGGACTTGCGTGACCGGTTGACCTCGCAAAAGCTGAAGGCCGACGTTGCCGCCATTGTTAATATGTGCGAAGGCTGGCGCGGTAACCTCTCTGATTTTCTTCATGCTGCCGCAACCGCTCCGATTACGCCGCTACAGATTCCTATCGGCACCCGCCTGAAGGCTATGTCCACACGAAAAGACGGTAAACCAGCGCTGATCCGTAACCTGATTTGGGGGGGTAGCGAACCGATAGACGCTTATGAATTCTCATTTTATTCAAAAGGAGGCCGTTATCGCTGTGTGACGCCTAAGCTATGCTGCAATTTCTGGATTGAAGACGCGGGACCTGACCTTCGGACCCCCATTCTGAAATTAGAGTGCAGCGCGCCGGATGCTGTTTCTACTTATCGCCCCGTAAAGGTTTGTCTGACGGTGAAGAACGTCGGTGATGTGACGGACGAGTTGGTTACCGTAACGCTGCCAGTTCCGGAGGGCGCGATATTTGTCAAGCCATCCGGTGAAATCTACGCCGCTGCACGCCGCGTGGTCTGGCGCATCTCCAAACTTGCGCCCGGTGTGAGCAAGCAACTCTGTGCCGACTTCAAAGCCTCGCAACCCGGTACTCTGGCGTTCGAATCCGCTGCGCGTAGCGCCGTAGCCCGTCAGGTGGACTCGTGGTGTTCCACTCGTATCGCCGGCATCCCGGCGGTTCTCTTTGAGGTTGTCGATATTGAGGACCCCATTGAGGTCGGTCAGCAAGACACCTACGAGTTGAGCGTGACCAATCAAGGTTTGTCTACCCTCACCAACGTGAAAGTCGTTTGCACACTGGAATCCAGCCAGCAATTCGTCTCATGCACTGGCGCAACAACCGCCCAGGCGCAGGGACGCACCATCACGACTGCGCCGTTGGCCTCACTTTCCTCGAAAGACACGGCTAAGTGGCTAGTAGTCGTAAAGGCCCTCGCACCCGGCGACATTCGTTTTACCGCCGAACTCACAAGCGACCAATTCAAACGCCCCATAAATGAAACAGAAGCGACCCATCAATATTGAAATGCAACCCTTGGAGTACATCAACCGTGTTGATGTGCTGATGTGTTGATGCGTTTAAGAATTACGTTGAATTTTACATCATTATGCACGTCACTGTTTTAGTTTTTGTTTACCCCGCCTATTAAATCGTCTTCCGTTAAAAAGAAAAAAAAGAACCTCTTCTGTTCGACGGGGTTTTTTCATAAAGGCTGTTGATTGTTGTATCAATGTATACGTAACCGTCATATTACACAATAGTTAACACTTTTTAAACCTAAGTATAATTCATGAAAAAGGGTGTTGCTTTCTTTACTGATGAAGAAAGTTGCACCAATTACCGCATATTGCACACTTTAGGCATAAAAATCGCTATGGCTAATTATGTGAATGTTTTTCATGGGTACAAATGAATTTTTCTTAGGAGATATTTTATGGTAGAGGGCATTAATACTTCAACATCAAAACTTATGGAACAAATAAGGAGGCTTTCTGCACAGCCGAACAACACGAAAGTGGTTGAAACCCGTAATTTCAAAAATGAGGTGGAAAGTTCTGTTGCCAACAGGGTAAACGATGTCCGCGCAAAAGAGATCGCGTCTCAGATGGAAAAGATATCGAAGAGGAGTGACGTGTCTGTCCCGGTAATGGAGGGCGTTAAGGTTAGTGAAGCAAGGAAAAGTGTTCTGCCTCCGGAGATTGCCCACATTCCCAACGTGGAAAGGAAGCGGTATAAAGAACCGCTGGGAAATCTTCTGGATGCTTATCTATAAACAAAGCAAGCCGATCTTCGTAGAAAGGGAGGAAAGCGAAGACCAGCTTGCTTGAAAGGAGAACAGTTGACTATACAAACAGCCGGTATTGAATAAATGTTCCAAGGTGATAAAATTTATTTTTGTGTTTCCTATCAAGATCAAATAAATTATAATTAGTCGAATGAGAGGTTATTTTTTTTGCGCTAGTTTATTCTTATTTGCATTCCTGTATGGTTGCAGTACCATGCCAAAAGATCAAGCAGGTGATCTGGATGATAAGGTTGTTGAAATTTCCAAAACTACCCAGGTTTTGGAAAAAAGGATTGATGACCTGTCGAGAACCATTTCCCTTCTGATAAATGACGGCAATAGACTGCACAATGAAGTGAGCGGTATCGGTGGAGAAAGCACGGATTTACGGGGTGAAATAGAGTTAATAGAAGGGTCTGTTAAGAAATTAGATGGATACCTTACCCATTTGGATACGGACAATAAGGCGTTGAAAGAGGGTATCCGCAAGGAAATGGAAGAAATGAGAAAAGCGCAAATCGAATTATCAAACCGGTTGGAAATGATGAAGTTAGACATCAAAGGCAGGATAGAAACGGCCCCAGGACATTAATGAGACGCAGAGGATTTCAAAGTTATTTATGAGTAATTTTAAAAAAATACTGTTCAAAATAGGTATATTCATTTCGTATATTGGTATTTTCTATTTTACCTTTATGGCCGTGGGAAGGGTAAATGGTTTAACGGACCCCTTGGTGGCAAAAAGTACCGTGCTTAAGGTCTTCTTTGCTGACGCAGGCTTGTTCGCGATCAGCGGATATCTATTTTATAAATTGAAAAAGTTTCCAAAGGACAAATGAAGTACATACCAATTTCCCCAGCCCTCGTTGTGTTATGTTGCCTTTTGTTTGCTTCTCCCCATTATCATGCCACGTATGCAAACCCGCAAGAGTCCGTTTCTCAATTAAAGCAAGATTTGCTGGAACTTGAGAAAATAACAAAACCGTTTATCCAGACATTTCAAAAGGTGTCTCAGCTTGCATGCCAATCGGTAGTGAGCCTTATTACCGAAAAAAAAGATCATACGCTTAAAGGCGCGAGCGAACTACTCGTACCCTATAAGGATTATCCTCCAAAACGTGAACCCCCTCTGGAAAACACCCCAAAAAAAGGTTTCGGATCCGGCATTATCGTAACTGAAGACGGTTACATCTTAACAAACTATCATGTTATTAAGGACTTCTCAGCCGATGAAATTGCCGTGGTTATCCATACGGGGGAACAATACAAGGGCGTTAAAATTGTGGGCATTGATCCCAGCACCGATATTGCCGTTATCAAGATAGACGGGAACGGCTTTCAGCCCGCCGAGTTTGGGGATTCGGAGTCGGTGCAGGTGGGCGATTGGGTGGTCACCATCGGGAGTCCTTTCGGGTATCAGCAAACAGTTTCTGCGGGCATTATCAGCGCGAAAGGGCGGACGCATGTAACCCCGTTTACGCTCCCGTTTACCTACGAGAATTTTTTCCAGACGGATGCCGCCGTAAACCCCGGCAATAGCGGGGGGCCGCTCCTTAATCTTCGTGGTGAGGTAATTGGGGTGAATACGTCAATAGCAACCCGCAGTGGAGGATTTCAGGGTATCGGATTTGCCATTTCTGCCGGTATTGCAAAGGAAACTGCGGATGCACTTATTGCCGATGGGCGTATTGCAAGAGGATACCTGGGTATCGGCTCACGTGAGATTAATGACGACCTGGCCGATATTCTCGGCCTTAAGGACAAAAAAGACGTTATCCGCCGATTTCGGATGCCTTCTGAAAAGGGGGTGTTTGTCATGGAGGTGTGGAGTGAAACTCCTGCATCCAAGGCGGGGATTGTGCCGGGGGACATTATTACCGAAATTGACGGTAAAAGAATATCGAATATGACTGACCTTCAGCAGGTGGTTCGGCACGTACGGGCGGATACCAGGATAATCGTGAAGGTGGTACGGGATGGTGCAGAAAATGCCATGGAGGTTGAGGTGGAGCAACAACCGGATGACCTGACGGGCAGAACCTATAGCGCCATCAGAAAACTGGATGAACCTACAAAGTTTTCTTTGGGGCTGTTGGTTAATGATCTGAGCCTGGAAGTCGCAAAATCCATGGGGTTTGAAGGTGAAAATGGCGTTTTGGTTGTAGACGTTGAGTTAAACAGTGAAGCTGAACGCGTCGGTATAAAACCCGGTGATTTGATTACCATGGTGGGGACAAGAAAGGTGAACTCCGTTATAGAGTTCATAACGATTATGGATGAATTCTTAGAGAAGAACAGCACGATAAGTGTCTTTGTTAAAAACAGGGGCTTTATTACCTTAAAATAGCCTTTCCCCTTTTGTTGCAAGGTGTACTTTTCTGAATCTTGTTGTCTTCTTAAAGCAGGACGAAACGCCTGTCCGCACAAAAAACACTTGCAATTTCCCTTCGTTTCTGTTCAATTGCAATCATATAGGGGATGCGAAACTCCCCAGAACTTCTTATCCATTAATAAATACGATTGGTAAGACTATGCCTGGCGCCGACGAAGAACTGGAAATATTCAAAATTCTTTTTTCAGAGATAAGAGACCTTGCTTACGTTACCGATACACACGGCAACATAAGCTATGTGAATAACGCCTTTGCACCACTTACCGGGCATAGCCCGGAAGAGTTTTTCGGGAAGCCCTTTACGCCTCTCTTTGACGAGGAAAACCTGAAAAAGGCAGTAAACTTTTATACAAGGACATTGCAGGGTGAGAGCCTGGAGTTTGAACTTTGTTTTAAGGAAACAGGCGTAATCTGTGAATATAGAAGCCGTCCGTTAAAAAATGAAACGGGAGAAGTGGTTGGAACTATTGGCATAGCCAGAGATGTTACCGAGCGTAAAAGGAACCAGGCTATTGAGCATTTGTTTCATGAAATAGATCAACTCGTCCTTCAAGGGCAGTCATTAGACTACATCCTGCCTTACGTATGTATACGCCTTATTGACGTCTTTGCGTATTCCTTTGCATGGATTGGTATGAAGGAGCAGGACGGCACGGTGAGTATTTCTGCCCATGCCGGAGCCCATGCTGACTATCTTAAAGAACTAGAGGTGCGCTGGGCGGATTACGGTAAAGAACCGTGCTTAATAGGCCGCGCCATAAGAAGCGGGGTGACGCATGTCTGTGGTTTTGATGACCTTACCTGTCAACACTGCCGGGAACGGGCTTATACTTACGGGTTGCAGTCATTTATTGCAGTCCCTTTACACGCTCAGGGGAGGGTGCTTGGCTCGTTGAACCTGTATGCGCAGCGCCCCGGTGTTTTCGATGCGGAAGCCGTTCACCGGTTGGAAAATTTAGCCGCCCGCATAAGCGTCACCATGTTGTTAGCGATAGACCAACAACAATTGCGTTTGCAGGGTACTGCAATGGCATCGGTTGCAAACGCCGTGTTTATTACCGATTGTGACGGTAATATCGACTGGGTTAACGATGCGTTCTCCAAACTATGTGGATATACCCGGGCGGAGGTTTGCGGTAAGACGCCGCGGGTGTTTAAATCGGGAAAGCATGAGAGTGATTACTATCAGAAGGTCTGGCAGGAAATACTGGGAGGGAATGTATGGCGAGGAGAAGTTGTCAACCGGCACAAAGATGGCCGCCTTTATACCGTAAATCAGACCATTACTCCACTTCTGGATACACAGGGGAAGGTAAGCCATTTTGTTGCTATTCATGAGGACATCACCGCCCAAAAGGAGGCTGAATCCCGTATCTGCCACATGGCACATTACGATGCCCTGACTAATCTACCCAATCGTACGCTATTTATTGACCGGCTGCAGCAGGAAATGGTGCGCGCCTGCCGCGCCAAACGGCTGGTGGCTGTTTTGTTTTTAGACCTCGACCGGTTTAAAATTATTAACGACACGATGGGTCACGCCTTTGGAGACACCTTGCTCAAGGCGTTAGCCGAACGGCTCAAAAACTGCATACGGGAGAGCGACACCGTATCTCGCCGCGGGGGGGATGAATTTACCTTTACCATAACTGATTTATCCGCTCCGCCGGACGTTGCCCCCATTGCACAGAAGATTATTGAAGCTGTCTCCCCTCCCTTTCAAATAGAGAACCACGAGATTAACATTACCTGCAGCGTAGGTATTGCCATCTATCCGTTGGATGCAGACCATGCGGAAGACCTGATCAAAAAGGCCGACATTGCCATGTACCACGCGAAAGAAAGCGGTAGAAACAATTATAAGTATTATCGTGAAGAGATAAATGCAGACAGCATGGAAAAAATGAAACTGAGAAATTCATTGCAAAGGGCCTTGAATAACGGGGAACTGCTGTTGTATTACCAGCCACAGATCAATTTACATAACGGAAAAATCATCGGCATGGAGGCGCTGGCGCGATGGCTGCATCCTGACTTTGGCATGATATCCCCTTCCAAATTTATTCCTATTGCGGAGGAGTTTGGGCTGATTTCAATGATTGGTGAATGGGTGTTGACGACGGCGTGCGCTCAAACCAAGCGGTGGCATAATGCCGGGTTTTCCTCGTTACGCGTTACCGTAAACCTCTCTGCCCGCCAATTTGAACAAAAAGATTTTTGCAAAACGGTTTTTACTGTGTTAGAAAAGACCAAGCTGGATCCACACTACCTGGAATTAGAAATTACCGAGGGAAACATCTTGCAAAATATTGAGGTAGTCGCTGCCATCCTTGAAGAACTAAGGGCTTTGGGGATACGGTTTTCCATTGATGATTTTGGCACTAAGTATTCTTCCCTGAGTTATCTGAGAAGAATTCCCTTCAATACCCTGAAGATCGACCGGTCTTTCCTGGAAAATATAACGACAAGCCCTGATGATGCAGCCATTATTTCTGCTATTATTACCGTTGCGGAACGTTTAAAAATAAATGTGGTGGCCGAGGGCGTTGAAAACAAAGACCAGGTTAGCTTATTGCATGAACTCCAGTGTGACAAAATACAAGGGTACGTTCACAGTCCTCCCTTGACGGTGAATGATATGGAGAGATATTTGTTGAAAGGTTGCTGGTAGTGGCCGTTTTTGTTGTGGAATTTGAAATGAAGGCGTTTGTCTTGATCGTATAGGGAATTTTCATTTTATTAATATGGATTTGTGGCATAGGTGTTAAGTTAGGAACCCTACAATTACCAACAAACCTTTGTTTCTGTTAGCCCTGAAGGGGCGAAATAGCTTAGCCCTGGGCAACGCCCACAGGTTTATACACATCTTTTCGCTCAAGTGTATGAACGAGATGTGAAGAATGCCATGTTGCGTGCCGTCAGGGCTAAAGCCCGAATTGGCGTGTGTCTGCACCCCAGCCTGAAGGCTGGGGTTAATGAACGGCAGATAGTAGACCACTCAATCCGTGCTAATTCGTGTCTATTCGTGTCCATTCGTGGCTATTTAGCACTGACGGTAATAGGGCGAAGGCATGGCATTCGTTAAAACTATGGTACATATAGTCTGGGGTACAAAAAAACAGAGGACATTGTTCGGCCAAAGATATCAGGCCGTTAATCGTAAGCCATATCAAAATATGTGTATAAACATTAGGGCGTTGCCCTGGGCTATCGTATTGAGCCCCTTTGGGGCCGTGCTACTAATACGGTTAGGCTGGGTTTGTCCACCTTTTCATTTCTTAATTTAACCAATTAATAAGAGGATGTATGGAGTGATCATGCCAAAATTGCTCAGGTTATTATGTAACGCATCCTTAACACGTATGGGGTAGGGGGGTTCGTTGGAAGATATCAAGGAAACCGATTTTATCAAATTTCTCGGCACAGCGGGCGCCCGGATCGTTGTATCAAAGCAGTTACGCGCATCGGGCGGGGTGTGGTTTTCCCTGTGCGGCTTGAATGTGCTGGTTGATCCGGGACCCGGATGCCTCGTCAGGTGTGTTTCAAGCAAGCCCCAAATGGACCCTATGAAGTTGGATGCCATCATCCTAAGTCACAGGCATCTTGACCATGCAGCCGATGTGAACGTAATGATTGAGGCGATGACCGAAGGCGGTTATAAAAAGAGAGGCACGGTCTATGCCCCCGACGATGCCCTTACGGACGACCCCGTTGTCCTTAAGTACATAAGAAGTTATCCGTCTGACATAAAGATTATCAAAGCAGGGGGGCGGTACCAGTTATCGGATGCTGTTTTCTTTGAAACGCCAATAAGACACCAACACCCAAGTGAAACGTATGGTATAAACTTCTTTACGCCGGGCTACTCTATTTCGCTTCTGGTGGATACACGCTACTTCCCTGAATTGTTACAACACTACAAGGGGGACGTCCTTATCGTCAACGTGGTGCGTAAAACGGTTGACAAAGACATGCAGTCGTGGCTTTACCATCTATGCATGAAAGACGTCAAGGAAATCGTGATCGCGCTGAAGCCAAAGATAACCATATTGAGCCACTTTGGGATGACTATGGTTAAGGCTCAGCCACGCATCATTGCTGAAGAACTGTCGAAAGAGACGGGATTACGGATACTCGCCGCTAGTGACGGCATGAAGTTCGATATTAAATCCGTCTGCTGACGATGTAGTCGGCCAGTTCTATGAGGGCTGTTTTATATTGAGAATCGGGAAGCGGCGCAATTTCCTCCTGCGCCTCCCGGACAATTTTCTTCGCCGTGTTGAATGCATATTCCATCGCGTCATGCTCGGTTAACAACTCAAGTATGGAGTTCTTTGACTCTTTTGCGGTATGCTGGAATATGAGTTCCTTGGTTGTCTCTAATTTGTTGCCGGGGAGCATATTGACAAGCCGGATGAGCGGCAGGGTAAGTTTCCCCTTCTGGATATCGGTATTCAACGATTTTCCAATCTCATCTTCGCTGCCCATGACGTCAAGGCAATCATCCACGATCTGGAAGGCAATACCGATCTTCATTCCGTAATTGGACAACATATCGGCCACCTTTCGATTTGCTCCGGCGAAAACTGCGCCAAGGCGGCAACTGGCGGCGCAGAGGGAAGCCGTTTTCCGTTCAATAATGTCGAAATAATCGTTTTCGCTCAATCCAATATCATAACGCCTCTGTAATTGGATGAGTTCACCCTCGGACATGATATTGACGGTCTGGGAAAGCAAAAGGGTGGCAACCTGTGAATCAAGTGCGGAAAGGATAGTAAAGCCACGGGAAAAGAGATAATCGCCAAACAGAATGGAAACCTCGCGTCCCCATTTTGCATTAACACTCTCAACGTGCCTTCTCATAGCGGCTTCATCAATGATATCGTCATGGACAAGTGTCGCCGTGTGAACCATTTCCACCACAACGGCAAGGTCGATATGCTGGGGGCCTGTTTCACCCACGCATTTACCGGACAACAGCACCAGGGCGGGACGCAGCCTCTTTCCCTTATAATTGCTAATATGAATAACAAGATCGGCCAAGTAATTGCTTTTTGGTTGTAGTTCCTTTTTGAACCTTACCTCAACCTCGTCCATGAGGCCTTGTATCGAATCGAAAATGCTTACGGGTTCCACAGTAATACCTTCCTTAAATCCTAATCATGACAGGTTACACAAGTATTATGAAGCACAAAAGATAAGTATGATATCAAGCGTCATTTGAAAAGTCAAACGTCTTTTTCAACTCATAGGAAAACGTAGAATTCCGGGAACACCATGCAGATAATCAAAACAACATAAAATGTGTTCATTCGAGTTAATCTACTCGATTGAACCGGCAGAAAGGACGCATAGTGCTTCATTTCAACAGTAGAGACACGGTTCCAGTGTCCCCTCGTATGTGTACAAACATACCGCCGAAAATGCCTCATTTTTTTTTAATGTTGCTAAATAAAAATAAATTGTTATGTTATAGACTATTCTTTAGCCTCATCGATCGACAAGGTTGCCACCCCGACCCCAATCTTTGGTAACATCTTCAAGTGGAGGCCTGACACAATGGTTTCCTTTGGATTTAAAAGGGTTACAATGGCAAATAGACCAAAGGTCTCCATAATTCTACGCTACCAAAGCCTTGACAGATTAATTTGTTTTTGATAAAAAAGAACGCCAATTTCGGACAGTTTAAATTAAAATTGTGGAGGTAGATAAATGGTACACTTCTTGCAA
>CAYHFB010000060.1:0-12259 GCA_964355695.1 uncultured candidatus Brocadiaceae bacterium | reverse complement strand
GTTTTTGAAGAAATGGTATCATTGTTTTAGTTTAGCACTGCATATATGTTGTTCGGAGCCATCTGGTTTTTTAGGCAAACGATGTATCATTTAATATATTCAGCCTCTATTAAAAATTATTTACACTTTAGTACCTTACCGATTCAAAACTGCAATAAAAAACAAGTTGTTTGTTGTCATTCCCGGGAATCCCCCTGTAGAAGCGGCGTGTAAGACATTTTATAACGAATGTTTTTTCTATTGGGTTGTGGACAAAGCCCACTTTGGTAATTTTACCACCCCAAATAAAAAATCAAGCATAACGCCATACCTGCAGACAATTATGCTTGATTTATTTCACATTATAAAAATACTAACCTGTCAGCTCACTTGTTCTCTTACTGCTCAAGCCAATTAATTACCTTTTCTCAAGAGTAATAAATTAAACAACACAACGCACTACACTACTGCGCTCTATAGCCACTATTATAATTATATGGCGTAAAATTTCGAGACACCATATTGGCGGCTTGTGATTGTATTACCGAGAGTCCTGCTGTTAAATTACCCACCCTTGCTGCACTCGCACCCACAAACGCGGCTTTAAAAGTTGCGGCTTTACCACCAGCAGCTTTACCACCTTCCTGTGACTGCCTTGCGGCTTCTTTGCAGCTCATCTTAGAATGATGAACTCTATCACAATCTTGACATTTTCTACTATGTGCTGCATCCTTACAACTCATCTTAGAATCATGAACTCTATCACAACTTTGACATTTTACGCTCGCCGCTGAACAGCTACGACCAACTACAAGCCCACCACCCACCAAGAGACCAACTACAAACAAAGCAACGACTAAATATCTACTGAGAAATCGCATATATCAAACCCTCCCCATCTTTTGATAACGTAAATTACAAATTAAAATTACAGAACAGCCCCAGCCGTTTACCTCAACAAAGGGCATGGTGTAATCAACAAAAAACATCCTAACTTTCAAGCAGTAGCGGAGACTGAAAACCTGCCAACTTCACTACCATTCTTCCCACGCAATACCCTTGAAAAACGAACTACGAGTGCATATTCAAATTAAAACGCATACCCAAAACCAAGGGTTATCAGTGCATTTATACCATCATCCTGCTGAAATATATCGTTAGCAGCAAGCCCAAGAACTACAGGAATGCGTGGTAAAGGCACAATACTTACACCGGCAGTAGTTACCCCTGAAGTATAATCTGCAACCAAGCTTACCTGCGGTAATACGTAAACAGCAGCAGCCAAAAACTCCTGGATCTCGTATTTTCTAGCGTGGTCACTACTCTCAGTGACCGTACCGAACGCTTCATTTCCAGCGCCAGCAGTCAATATGACCGGAGCAATATCATTTGCAAACAACTTGGAAACCGCTAAATAAAAGCTCGGATCCAATATTTCATTCCCAGTTGAGTTATGCCACAAATCCAAACCAACAAATCCTACCGACAAACCAAGCCCAAAATCAGCGAACGTATGTCCCAAGGCCATGGCTAGCTGACCCCTATCAAACTCTCCACCATCGGAAGGGCTAATACTTCCCATCTCAATCGCAGCGTATCCACCAATAGCATCGACTGGGTTACCAAAACCACCACCCACCGACATCCCACCATCAATCCTCGGCTCACTTCTGCCATTTACCGTTCCACCTATTCCCACGAACACCGTTCCAAAACCAGGAACCATACCCGATGGAGCGCCGAATGTGTACGACGGAAGAATAGCCATTTGCGAAAAATCATCGGCTATAAAGAAGATCCCACCAGGTTGGCGTTCCTGCGATGTCTCGCTTAAACCGGAAAGCGCAGACGAACCAGCAATAGTCTGAGTCCCATCACCAAATGCAACCGAGCTGACAAAAAGCATACTACACAACACTATGTACTTAAACATCTTTAGCATACGTATCCTCCCTCCTAAAACATTACATAAACTAACACCTTGTTAAAAACTCACTAATAATCGCGAGATACTCAGCTATACCGATAACAACCTTATCACATCTCTATCGAAAAACACCTATCGCTTATATCAAACGATATTAAATAATAACATTCACAACCTCCCTGCTTAGTCCGTACCCTTTCTTCTGCTTCGCAAAACGCTGCATACATGAAACTGACCAACACTCAGATTTTCGACAATGCCACTTCATTAAAAACCCAAGGCCTGCACAGCCAATACCGCTAAAACTATAAACATCCAAAACCATAACAAAGACTACAGACGGGAATATCATACGAAAATACGACCTAGTATGTCAAGGGTATTTTTCAAATATTTGGCAGGCACTATTACCATGAATAGTGCTGGCTCAGCGTTTGAGCGATACTAAAGAAAATCTAAAAACAACCCCGCCTTCCCTGTAAGGGGAGCCGAGAATCATGAAACTTCTACGCCGACCAACTCTTTATTGCTGGCTTGTTTTAAGCGATATACATCAATTTGTTTTAAAATGTATTCCAAAGCAAACGCGATGAAAACACCCATAATGATGCTTACCATTCCAGACATCAACACAATCCTGCCCCGGGCAGGCTTAAATCGTTGAGTCGGAGGAACGGCACGGTCTAATACCTGAACGACCAAGGTATCTCGTACCTCGGCAATCTTTGCTCTTTCCAATTCTTGATTTAGCAGGGCATAAATTGTTTCCTGAACAGTCACGGCACGCGTCAGCCGTTTCAATTCCAGAGTTAGCCGGGGAACCTTTGCTACCGGGAGATATATTTCTTTTTGCGAGTGGCCTGAATCTCCATCAGCAGAAGGCAACTCCAAGCCTGAGCTGTATTGGGCATCAGCAAGCTGCTGCTTGAGTTCCTTAATTCGGCGATTAAGCTTTATTACTTCAGGATGAGATGCTTTCGCAAAGTTCTTTATCCCATCCAGTTGTACTTCAGCGGCTATTATCTCCCCTTTTATTTGGGCAGCCGCCGTAATAGCATTTGACGACTGCTGAGTGATAGATACCGCCCGGTATTTTTCCTGAAACTTCTTTAAATCATCTTCTGATTCCCGGAGGTTTATTTCGGCTATAGCTAATTGCTCTGCAATAAATTGCCGCTGACGACTGATAGCGCCAGCGCCAAGCTTTACCGCAAGTCGTTCCAGGTGTATTATATAACTATTGGCAATATCTGCCGCCATTTGCGGGTCCTTATCTATCACTTCAACTGAAATCACCCCCTCTGGCATTGTTGCTATTTTTGTGGCACCCCCTAAACGGTCTTTTGTTTTTTCGATATCGGTACACCGGTAATAATCTTTGAGTTTAAACTGCTCAACTATCCCTTCTCTTAAGGTGCTACTTTTCATCATAGCGATAAAAAGGTCCTGCCTTGGCCCCCCTTTACGGCCAAAGCCCCCCAATCCACCACCACTACCAGGAGATCCCCCCATGCTGGATAAATATTCACTCCCTGAAAACCATGTATCCGGCGGGAGGAATGTGACTGCGGACTTATACAACTTTTGCATACGCAAACTCATGATTGCAGAACCAAAAACGGCGCAAAAGAATATAATGAGTATAAGTATTTTACGCTTCCAGATCACCTGCACATAAGCCAGCAGATTAATTTCAGATGTGTTTGAAGCGAGTATATCTTCCCGTTCTGACATAAAACTCATACTTTCGGAATTAGTTTAACACAAAAAAAACAGGCTGACCCATGCTATTGATTCGCTATAACCATCAATGCGGCGATGGTAAGCATTGTCTGGCTTGTCACTGTAGCTATCTGCCCTATCCACGAGAAATCTATCGTCTTCGTGTGCGACGGGATAATTATCGTATCTCCCGGCTCAACATCCTTTATTTTCAAAACTTTGTCGAAAGCCGTCCCGTCTATCCTCAATAAATACATCTCTTTTTTTTCAGCGTACTTCGACAGTCCACCACAAAGTTCAATATAATGTTTTGCCGGTTTGCCCTTCTTATGAACAATCGCACCAGGACTCCTCACGCTTCCCAGCACAAAAACTTCTGCCGGTGGCGTTCGCGCTGTCAAGCTGTCTCCCTCCTGTAAAACCAAATCATCTTCCGAGCCTGCCAAGCCTTCCAGGTTAACAGCAATCCGACCAAGAATGACCTTAGAGGCTATCGCCTTAAGCTGCGCCCGCCTTTTCGCATCTTCCGCATCAGAATTCGCGCCATTTGGCCAAATTATTTTTGTTTCAGCCGCCATCTTTTCCTCTAATTCCATCATCAACGCGTCAAGCCTTTCCCGTTCTCTCTCGGCCACTGACACGCGAGTAAAAACAGCCCCCTTAAGATAAGCATTAGCAGTAAACCCACCTGCACGTTTAACAACATCGCTAATGCGTTCTCCCGGTTGGATAACGTAATCCCCCGGCAGTTTAAATTCTCCCGTTAAAACAACCGACCCCGCCCCCTTAACGTCCGTTCTTACGTAAATCTTATCACGAGGCATTAAGATGACATCGTTGGACAGGTCGCCGCTCCAAACCTTTTTTAAATCTACGTGAAGAACCTGAGTGGAAAAGTCTTCCTTAAACCGTACAATTTCCACGTTCGCCAGGTAGGAAGTGGTCTCCATCGCTTGGGGTGTAAGTAATTGGCTTATTCTCATATCAGGTTTCAGTTCATAATCACCAGGCTGCTTGACTGTCCCGCTAAGAGTAACTGTGTTATAGACGGACTGCTCACTTGGGTAGATTGTAACCAGATCGCCATCTTGTAACTCAATGTTGTCTGATACATCTTCCCTACCCATTGCTTTAACAAGATCGATATCTATGGCCACCCGCTCCGCACCCGGTTTCTTCCGGATAATCTGCACACGGTTGAGATAACTTTGCACGGTCAGCCCGTTAGCCAGGGCAATAAGGTCTTTTATACGAAGTGTTTCTTTAAATTCATAAATGGCCGGACGCTTCACCTCTCCCGTTATTCCAACAACACCCCCTATGGATGGGACAAATATGATATCACCTGATTCTAAGCGGCAATCTTTACTCTTATCGCCATAAAGAAGAAAATCGTAAAAATCGAATTCTACGATTATTTGGTTATTTCGTTTTAATTGGATATTCCGAAGCGTCCCCATATTACTCGGTCCACCGGCAGCAGCAAGGGCATTGATTAATGAGGAAAGCGCGCTAATATTATAAGAACCAGGCTGGTTGACCTCACCCATCACATATATCTTTATGGTTCTGATGCGGCCCATCGTCACGTTTGCTTGAAAACCTTTATAATACTGAGAAAGATATGCCAAAATCAGTTTTTCCGCCTGGGGGAAAGTAAGTCCCCACACATGTATGGGACCTATCACAGGAAGGTATATTTTACCGTAGCGATCAACTTCCAAGTTAAGGGTGTTTTCTATCGCCCCCCACGTAATCACGTGTAACTCATCCCCCGGCCCTAACACATACTCGGTGCCAACGGGAACATCATCCATCTGTTTACCGAAAGACGAAGAAAGACCGAATATCCCATATCCAAACTGCGAAATACCCTGAAGTTGTGCAGCAGAATTGGCAGGGGTACGTGTTTGTATTAAATCTTGAAAAGAAGCTTCAATAGCGGACGACCTGCTGAGGCCTGTACGTTGCCCAGCAACCGGAGGACGCGCTGCATCTTCAGTGGTATCGCTGTTTTGTTTATCATTATTATTCTGCTGCTGTCCTTGTAGCCCTTGCTTTTGCCCTGTTGATTGTTGTTCGTTTTTCTTGAAGGGTATTTGAATCTGACTTGCAGGAGGCGCAACATCAGGGGCTGGCGCAGTTGATTGTGGCGGAGGACTGGCTATTGATTGTGAACCACCGGCGGCCCTCCCCCCCCCGACTTGTGCAAATATCGGATAACAAACACACATTATCAGAGCGAAAACGCCAAAGGGAATGCTAAAAACCCTGCTATTCATGTATCCTCTATCCTCCAAAGGTGTTATAGGCTTACTGCCAAAATTTTCAGATATTAAACATTAATCCAGGCTAATAATCAACATTATTTCTTAAGGAAATAACCGGATGGGAATTAAGAAGACAAACAAAAAGCCCTCCCTATACAGAAGCAAGCGGAGGGCTTTTTTATTTAAAGTAGACAATAAGCCGAGTTTTGTCGTGGGTGATCATTCATCTAGCCTCGACGTTGCCGTCGAGCTCGAACGGCTTACCCAGAGGTTTTAGCGAAGCGGACCGCTTCATCCCTCCCTATTTAGCCTTTCTCCCAGCGGGGTTTGCCATGCCCCCGATGTCGCCACCGGGGCGGTGGGCTCTTACATTAAGTCGATGCCCCGGACGTTTGTCCGGGGCGACAACCCCACCATTTCACCCTTATCCCGTCCGAAGACGAGACGGTATATTTTCTGTTGCACTTTCCTTCCCGTCACCGGGACTCTGCGTTACAGAGCACTGCGTCCTATGGAGCTCGGACTTTCCTCCCGTCCCTGCTATCACGATAGCAGCAGGTACCGGCGATCACCTCGTCTACTTTAATTTTTCATAACAATTCACCCGCCTCTTGCCCTTCACTGGAAGGGTATCGTCACGTTACCCGGATAACCCTGTCAGGGTTTTAAACCCTGACAGGTTATCAACACTTGGGCGGGTGGATGAACTGTTACCGTTTTCCTTATCCTTCCTTACCATTGTCCAAATACAATATCCTTCCACAGCTATGGCAAAAGGTAAGGTCTCTGTCTGTCATAAGTTTGTTAAGCGTTTGCGACGTTATAGACATATAGCAACCCTGGCACACCTTGTTTACAACGCCGACAACGGCTACTGCGTCTTTATGGCTAACAAGCCTTTGGTACTGTTGCAAGACGTCTTTGTCCAGTCCCACTTCAGACACAGTGCGCTTCTCCTTCAATTCGGCGATTTCACTTTCTACTGTTTCTAGATCGGCATCCACCTTTTTTTTGAGTTCTTCTAGTTGTAATTCCTCTTGTTTGATTTCGCTTTCAGATATCTTGTGTTTCTTCTGCATCTCCTCGTACGCCGTCATTAACTTGAGAATATCATCTTCTATAACCGACTTGTTTGCCTCTTTCCCGCCGATTTCAAGCTTTGTTGCGCCAAATTCTTTGTTTGTTTTGAGCTGATTCATCTGGAGCCGTAATTTATCGATATCAGCCTCCAGGCTTTTCAAGTCAAGTTCTTTACCGCTGATTTTTTTGTAAAAAGTTTTTATCTCTTCGCCGCTTTTGGATAATTCACCCTTCTTTTGCTGAATGTGGTTTTGTTTCTTTTGAACATCGTAATTTCTGTAAAGTTTGTCGCCTTCCACCATTTTCAACTTCGTATCGAGCGACTGCAACCTGCGAAGCGCATCTGTCTTTTCACTCATAGATTCCTCTCTACAAACAATTACCAATGTTATAGTAGTACCCTGCAAAACTTGTTTTGCAATCCGGCTGTATTATGCCTCCCCGCTTATTCCATCCAGGAACCCTTCAAGCTTCCTGCTCCTAATAGGATGCTGTAATTTCCGTACAGCCTTTGCTTCGATTTGCCGAACCCTTTCCCTTGTAACTTTAAATATCTTGCCAACCTCTTCAAGGGTGTAGGTATACCCGTCGCCTATACCGTACCGCAGTTTAATGATTTCCCTCTCGCGGTAGGTTAGCGTTTCAAGGACGCTGTCTATCTTGTCCTTCAACATTTCCTGGGTTGCTGCGGATACGGGAGATTCGGCCTTTTCGTCCTCGATAAAATCACCGAAAGAGCTGTCCTCGCTTTCGCCAACGGGGCGGTCGAGGGAGATTTGGTGACGTGATATTTTGAGAACCCTTCGCGCCTCGGCCACGGTAATCTTCACCTCCCGTGCTATCTCCTCCAGGGTCGGCTCCCGCCCCTTATCCTGAAGCAGTTTCTTGGATACGTTTCTGATCTTACTCATCGTTTCGATCATGTGAACGGGTATCCTGATCGTCCGCGCCTGATCGGCTATCGAACGAGTGATTGCCTGGCGAATCCACCAAGTGGCGTAAGTGCTGAATTTGTATCCCCTACGGTATTCATACTTGTCCACGGCACGCATAAGGCCCGTATTGCCTTCCTGAATTAAATCCAGAAAACTTAGGCCACGATTCCGGTATTTCTTGGCAATGCTGACCACCAGCCGTAAATTTGCCCCCGAGAGTTTTCTCTTTGCGGTTTCATGCTCTTTGTGGATGTTTTCAACGGATTCAACACGGCGCTTCAACGACCCGGCGGACTCCAGCACGAGATTTTCCAGGGTTTCATATTGCGTCTCCAGTTCTTTATTGCGACCGTTGGTTTTAGGCCGCATCTTGCTATCCTGGATTTGAGCATCCAATGCCTCCATTTCGACAACGATTTCCTGAAGTCTTTTCATCATGGGCTGTATTCGTTTTGTGCGAATATTTATTTCTTCAAGCAGGTCTATGCCCTTTCTTCTTCGGTTCCTGATTAACCGGAGCAACCGCAATTTTTCTTTTTCGGAAACCCTCTTCTGTTTTGAGCGCAAAAAGTCTTCCCGGTTTTTTTGGAGGAGCGTCTTCAGGCTTTTGGAACTTCTCGGAAACTGTTCCAGAATATTGTCTTTGCAATTATCTACCATTGCATTGACTTTCAGGGTGCGGTCAAAAGAAAGGTCTCCGCTATTTACGTCTTCTAATATCCTAAGGCAGGTTGTCAACGAGAGATCGGAGTGCAACACCTTCTTCAAGAATCTCTTTCTGGTAATTTCAATCTTTTTCGCAAGCATGATCTCTTCGTCTCTGGTGAGCAAGGGAATTTCACCCATTTGGGTAAGATACATGCGAACAGGGTCGTCAATCTTTTCCGTAATGGTCGGAACTTCGCCAAACTCCAAATCGACCTCAACAAAGGAGTCCCCTTCCTCTGCGTCAACAACGTCACGGCTCTCTACGTCAATTTCATCAATAAGGTCGATCCCTAATTCATCCAACATCATCAGGATGTCATCAATCTTTTCAGGAGAAATATCCGCATCGTCGGGAAACATATCATTCATTTCTTCGTATGTTAAATAGCCCTTCTCCTTACCCTTTTGCACCAAGTGTTTAATTTTTTGGTTTAAAGTTTCCATATAACGATAGCCCCTCCCTTTTGCAAGGTTGTTTATGTAAATACGGAGAGATTACCTAATACCTTTTCTCTCAACAACGGTATCTCTTGAATATTGCGAAACAACACCACGCTCACGCCTTGCCTTTTAACGCGTGGCGATCCCTGTGCTTTTTATGTAATTCATCCAGTAATGCAACAATGTCTTCTTCACGGCTACCGACCTTAACGTTTTCCAACGTCCTTTTTTTGGCCTGGCAGACGTCTTTTTTACTGTTTCGCATTTTAAAATAATGGATACACGCCTCCAGCCGCTCGCTGTGGTTGGTGACGTTTTGGAATTCTTTGCCCGTCACAACGTCCATTAAAAGCTTATTGAGCCGCAGGTCTTCCAGCGCGTGCAATACATCCTCCCCTTTTACCGAGGTGTTCTTATTATACAGTCCGACCACCTTTTCGGCAATCGCCAAGAAGTCTTTATTGTCAAATTCCTCCAAACCGATTTCTGCCACAATTCGCGGTATGACTTCGTTGCATGACAACATTAAATATAAAAGCTCTCGCTCCGCCATAGAAGAAGCGTCAAATCTCTGCTCCACCGGCGGCGGCTTCTTATTGCCGGTGTGGACGGGACGTTGATTTATTTTTTTAAACTGATCCCGCAAGGCCGCTTCGTCAACGGACATTTCTTCGGCAATCATCTTAATGAGGAGATTGCGTTTGATAATATCCGGCATTTTCATCGCAGTCGAGAGGACGTCGTTGATTGCATTTGCCCTTCCGTTAACCGTTGCCATATCCCACTTTGATTTAGCCATTTCTACCTTAAAACGGAAGAAATCTTTGGCATTGTTAACGTGTCCCAAAAATTTATCCGCACCTTCGGCCACAAGGTAATCGCAAGGGTCGTAACCGGCAGGCAGTTGCGCAATTTTTACGTCAAACTCCTCTTCAACAAAGATGTCCAGGCTCCTGTCGGAAGACTTCCACCCTGCCGCATCGGCATCTAAAAGAAGAACAACCTCCTGGCAGTATTGCCGCAAACACTTCAGATGTTGCTTTGAAATGGCCGTCCCCATTACGGCGACAGACCAATCAATCCCATGCTGATGCGCCATGATCACGTCCGTATACCCCTCCATGAGTATTGCCCGGCGTTGTTTCATGATGGACGCTTTCGCAACATCTATACCATAAAGAACACTGCTTTTGTTGAAAAGCACGGTTTCTGGAGAGTTTAGATACTTGGGGTGCGAGTTGTCCAGCGTCCTTCCGCCAAAACCGATGACCCGTTTTCTAGCATCGACAATCGGGAACATCAACCGATTCCGGAAACGGTCGTAAAAGTGTTCTTTTTCCTTTCCCGGCAAAATCAAGCCGGTTTTTTCCATCTGTGCGGTTGAAATGGAGCGGTCTTTTCCTATTTTTATTAACGTATCCCAGCCGGAAGGGGCATAACCCAGGCAGAAGTTTTTGATAGATTGCTCATTTATCTTGCGCTGCTCCAAATACTCCCTTGCAACCGTTCCCTCTTTACTATCAATCAGGAATTTGTGATAAACCTTCGCGACAAAATCGTGTATTTTTACCAAACCGGCCTTTTCCGTATCGGAAACAGACGAACTTTGGGTAAGTAAATGTGTTATATCTATGTGGGCCTTGGATGCAACCAGTTTTACCGATTCGACAAAACCCAGCCCCTCTTGCTTCATAACAAAATTAAATACCGTGCCGCCTTCACCGCACCCAAAGCACTTAAAAAGCTTTTTCTCCGGATTTACCATGAATGAAGGGGTTTTTTCCGAATGAAAGGGACACAATCCGGTAAAATTTCGACCCTGCTGCTTCAGTTGAACGTATTCTGATATGATTTGAACAATATCTATGGCGTGTTGTATTTCTGTTATTTTTTCTTGTGGGATTAAATTTGCCATTATTCGGTAAGGGGGTATCGGTCAAATAAATATCTATACCTCGGAATTGTAGCACATAAATCGTTAATGTCAATAATAGGCGGGGGTTATTTCCCTCAAGGGGGGGGAATTCTATAGCACTTAACCCAAGTTGTCTATATGAAACGGGGAAACGTAATAGGCACTGTCGAAGTCGGGTTATGAGTAAACTACACTCTCTCGGAAAGAACTTTGGAAACAATTCCTGTTCGACTGGTGGCATTAAGCTTTTTCGCCAGAAACCGAACATAAACCTTTACGGTATTGGCGCTTAAACCAAGAATACGAGCAGAATGAATAGCCGGTTCGACACCCTCCAGTGGATGCTTGGGCTTTTTATCACCATAGCCCTTGAATTTTCGGATTTATCCTTCGCTTGATGTGGCTGATGCACAGAAAGCAGGCAACCGGATTTGCATTCTAACAAAAAAAAAGAATCCAACCTGCTAATCGTTACGTAAGCCTTACCTCAATCCCTTTCTGCACCAGATATTCTTTCACTTCCTTTATGGCGATTTCTTTATAGTGGAAAATAGAGGCAGCCAGGGCGGCATCGGCCTTCCCCTGAGTAAACACTTCATAAAAATGTTCCAATTTACCGGCGCCGCCGGAAGCAATGACGGGGATATCGACGGCCTCCGACACCGCCCTGTTTAACGCAATGTCAAAACCGTTTTTTGTGCCATCGAAGTCCATACTGGTGAGCAGTATCTCCCCCGCGCCCCGCGACTCCACCTCCTTTGCCCACTGGATAACGTCCAACCCGGTTGGCGTCCTGCCGCCGTGGATAAACACCTCCCACGGCGTGGTATTGCCGGGCGTGGTCGCCTTTTTCGCGTCGATAGCCACCACGATGCATTGCCTGCCAAAGCGTTTCGCAGCCTTGGTGACGAACTCGTGGTCTTTAACGGCAGCGGTATTAATGGAAACCTTGTCTGCCCCGGCATTGAGTAATGCGCGTATATCATCAATGGTGCGAATACCGCCACCGACGGTCAGCGGCATAAACACCTGCTCCGCAGTCTTTTTTACCACGTCGAGAATGATATTTCGGTTTTCATGAGAGGCCGTAATGTCCAAAAACGTTAACTCGTCAGCCCCTTCCTTGTCATACAAGGCCGCGATCTCCACCGGATCACCGGCGTCTTTTAAACGTAAGAAGTTTGTTCCCTTAACAACACGCCCATCCTTTACGTCCAGGCATGGTATAATTCGCTTGGCAAGCATAGTATTCTTAATCCCCGGAGGGGTATCACCCTTAACT
>CAYHFB010000059.1:0-12270 GCA_964355695.1 uncultured candidatus Brocadiaceae bacterium | reverse complement strand
CTAAGGCTGAGCCGATCAAGCTATGGCTGGCCAAGGTCGGCTATGAACGAATGCAGGACATAGCAGACCCGGCGCGTTCTCTTGACAGAGCGCGGGAGTACTGGCAACAGCATGGGAGAAGCGAAAAATGGATCCAGCAGCGGATGATGGGACAGGAGACCCGCAACAAGCTGACTGATTACTGGAAAGATCATGAAATTAAGAAAGAAGAGGAATACGCCATTTTAACCAATATCATTCATCAGGAATGGGCGAATGTTTCCGTAAAAAAGCATAAGGAAATTAAGGGGCTGAAAACACAAACCCTGAGAGACCATATGAGCGAAGCTGAACTGATATTTACTGCTCTTGCCGAACTATCCACCCGGCAGATAGCAGAGACTATGAGTGCAGTCGGCATGGACGAAAACAAGGTCGCTGGTAAAAAAGGCGGCGGCATTGCCAAAAAGGCAAGGCGTGAACTGGAAGCAATGACAGGCAAAAAGGTTGTCACCGGAGAGAGCTTCCTTCCGCCGTCTTCAAAAAAAGAATTGCCTAAAAAGTAAAGAATTATGACCACCAAAACCCAAAAACTCGAACTCACATGGATAGGCAAGGATAACCAGCCGAGGCTGGAGCCGCGCATATTGATTGAAGACACTGAAAAGTCTTATGGGTATAAGAATAGTGAAAATATGCTTATTCATGGCGATAACCTGCTTGCCTTGAAAGCCCTTGAGCAGGACTTTGCAGGAGAGGACTTAACCACAGGGTACACAGGATTCACAGAGAAAAATAAACCCTGTAATACCGGGTTGTAAAATCGTGTTTTTTAGCAAGGTCTTTGATCTGCTTCATCTGCGTAATCTGCGAATAACCTTTGGTTGTGATTTAGCGACGCTGCGATCTCTGGGATGTTTTTATTCTTCTTTGTGAGGTGTTCGGGTATGGTTTACGTTTGCATAGGTCTCGGTTCAAACGTGGGGAACCGGGAAAGGAATCTCATCCGCGCCTACGACCGTATTGTTTCCCTGAAGGCGGTACGGACGGTCAAACTTTCCCGATTTTACGAGACGGCGCCGGTGGGAGGCCCGCCCCAACCGCCCTTTTTCAATGCCGTCCTCTGCATAGAAACAACACGTTCCCCTCAATGGCTGCTCAAGCAATTCCAACGTATCGAAGCCGACATGGGAAGGATTCGCACGGTAAAGTGGGGGCCGCGAAACATTGACATTGATATTTTACTTTACGGTGATAAGATTGTTAATGAAACACAACTGAAGATACCTCACCCATTGATGCATGAGCGGCTGTTTGTTTTGGAGCCATTGGTTGAGATTATGCCGGACGTTGTTCACCCTGTTTTAAAAAAAACCGCCATTCAATTATACGAGGAACAAAAGCAATCAGGCGCTACGTGATCTGTTACTAAAAAATTATGTTCTCAAGACTGGATAATTACATACTCAAGGCATTCATTCCCACCTTCCTGATGTGCCTTCTTATTATTTGCGGGATATACGTCATAGTCGATCTCCTTCAGAAAATCGGTGAATTTGTAGACATGGGGGAAGAAGCCTTTACCACGGGTCTGCAATACTACACCTTCCTCCTTCCCGTGATGGTTTTTCAATTTTTCCCTACGGTTACCTTAGTCTCGGTGGGAATGGTGCTGGTAAAGCTGGTAAAATACCGTGAGATACTTGCCATGCAGGTTGCAGGCATTTCCCTCTACCGGATATTGCTTCCTATTTTCGTTATAACGGTATTTATGTCGTTTGCCTCGTTTGCAGACCAGGAGTGGATTATTCCACGGTTTGCCGAGAAATTGGAAACGCTGCGGCAGACCTCTTTTACCAATGCCATTCAGCGGAATCTCCTCATGGACGACAAGCTAAACAACGCATTGTTTCGCGTAGCGAAATACAACAACAGAACGCAAACCTTACAATCCGTGTTTATTCTGTCGCGGTATGAAAACAGAAGAAAGCGGTTTACCCTCACCGCCGAGAACGGCAGATGGATGGGAGACGACACCTGGCAGCTTAACATGGTCGTAAAACATTCGTACAATGAAAAGGGGAAGTGGGTCGCGCCCGTCCTGAGGCTGGACAGCTTGGAGTTGAAATCCGCGGTCACACCGGATGAATTGTGCAAGATACAACTGGACCCCAGTTTGCTGACCTTCAAACAACTGAAGGACCTTTGTAATAGCGAACCGGATAACCCGCGAAACAGTGTGCTTTTCCATTCACGAATTGCTTACACCCTTACCCATTTCGTACTGCTCTTGCTGGGCATCCCGCTGGTAATCGGATTTTCAAGGCTCAGTAAGAACATGTTTCTTCGCCTGGGTCTGTGCGTACTGGTGTGCGGCGTTTTCTATGCGTTAACATTTGTCTGTTCCAACCTCGGCAACACGGGACTGCTCCACCCCCTATTGGCTGCATGGCTGCCTACGGTAATCTTCGGTTCTATCGGTTTGTTATTTTTTGACATGATGAACATGTGACGTCATGACGCTCCGTAATTATTACCACACCGTATTAGACCTCTTTTATCCCCGAACGTGTTTCAACTGCAATTGCAACCTGAACGATTCCGGTGAGGTGTATCTTTGCCATACCTGTAAGGAGCAAATCCCCTACGTAAAAGACACCTATTGTACCCGTTGCGGGGCAACCCAGGGGCCTTATGCCACCGCGAAGGAGGACGAAGGCTGTTCGCGCTGCAAGGGCAAGAAATTTTACTTTGACACCGTAACCCCCATTACGCATTTTGACGGCGTTACGAAGGCGCTGATACATAAATTTAAATACGCAAAACTGCGCTTTTTATGCCAGACGTTAAATGAGATCGCAACCACCCGCCCCCATCTCAAGACGATTGTTCAGGAGGTAGATATCATAGTCCCCGTGCCGCTCCATTGGATCAAGAAATTCCATCGGGGCTTTAACCAGTCAGAGTTGCTATCCCGCGGCATTCAAAACCATTTCTCAAAACCCGTTTCTGTCAGGAACCTGTGCCGCATAAGAAACACCGTGTCGCAAACCTATTTGTCAAAAACCAAACGGCGGGAAAACGTACACAACGCATTCAAGGTCAAGCGTCCGGGCTTGTTTGCAGGCAAGTCGATATTGCTGGTAGACGACGTGCTAACCACCGGCGTAACCGCATCAGAATGTGCCAGAAAGCTCAAGGAGGCTGGCGCCGAGAGGGTTCATTTGTTTGTTTTGGCGATTGCGGAACAGGGTAAGTAGACGGAGCGATTGGTTGCCGGGCTTTTTGTGGTTGGCCGGGTAGTCGTGTCGGTTGGGTAGAACGAATTTATTTGAGGGGTGCGGTGCTTTGTTCGAGAAGCGCCAGATAGGCAAAGGCTTCGCCGGAGGTTTGCCCGCACATTTCTTTCAGGGGGCGTAGATTTGCACAAACGAGGGGTCTTTCCGGTTTGCCGTAAATGAGGCATTGGTTATCGACGCCGAGTTGAATACATCGAACGTCGGTGGGCTTGCCTTCAAGCATCCCTGGAATAGACGATGAAATAGAGAGCGCAATACAACACGCACCGCAACTTATCCTGCAATTCAAGGTAAATCCTCCAGGCCGTAGTTTGTTTACACCGAATCATTCTATAAACCTGGCGCGGTTACACCGTATTAATTTCGTAGGAACGACATATTGGAGAAGAATAATTGGATTTTAAATATATCAAGCCTCCGGCATTTTATGTTTGCATGCGCTTGTTATTTCTACCGCTATTTTGTCTCTACGGGACATTTACAAAAATAAGTTTTTACCGAGTAATATGATAATAGCCCCTCACGGGATTTACAAAATACCGGTTTAATATGATACAAATACCGAACTAAAACAAACTATGCCTTCGGGAAGTGTTCAAGCAGTTTGTCTATTGCCGTCGTATCCAGGAGTTCATGCATGTGAAGGATGATTAAAGGGCTGTTTACCTCTTGCACCTCTTTCCGCACTGCCGTAATGAAGGTGTATACAATGTCCGTGTCGAACTGCTTATTACAATGGCGCTTTAGCTCGGTTACGGCCTCCGCAAAAGTGCGGCGTGAACGGTAGGGTCTGTTCGTCGTCATTGCGTCAAAGGCGTCCACCAACGATAACATTCTTGCGCCGACAGGTATCTCCGATTTCTTTAATTTGTCGGGATACCCGTTGCCGTCCATCTTTTCGTGGTGGTTGCGGGTCATCAGGGGAATATATTCCCAGGGAAACTTTATCTTTGACAATATCTCATAGCCGACAACCGGATGGGAATACATCTCCCCCAATTCAAATTCGTTAAGCGTACTGGATTTGTTGATGATTGTTTTATCAACGGCGAGCTTGCCGATGTCGTGCAGCAGTCCGGCGACACGTATGCCTTCAATATCATCATCCGACCATCCCATCTCCCGCGCCAGCGCCGAACAATATACAGAAACCCGGTGAGAGTGGCCTTTGGTATAAGAGTCCTTTGCATCAATGGCGGTGGCAAAAGAATGGATGGTGTTGTAGTAGGCCTGTCTTAAATTTTCATACAGCGCTTTATTTTCGTTGTACTTGTGCATAAGCTTAACCATGAGGGAATGGTTGTGGAGGCTGTACGACAGGTGTTGCGACATGATCGTGAGAAGCTGGAAGTCGTAATCCGTGTATCCTTCTCCCGAAAATTTATCATTAATGGACAGGGCGCCGATAAGTTCGCTGCCGACGATAAGAAAGACCATTATCCTTGCGCCGAATTTAGCAAGCTCTGCCCTCGCCGGAGAAAGATAGGATAACATCGGGCTGCTACCCTTGATGTCCAACGGCTTATTGTGCCGCACAAACTCCCCTATCGCCTCATCGGAAAGCGGCAGCGTGATGCCGGCCACGTTGTCTATTCCCTTTGAGACAACCGGAAAGAAGATTTTTTGGACCGGGTCATATTTAAATATGATGCCCTTCGATGCAAAAAAAGAACCCATTACCATATAGAGCGCCGATTTTATGACACTGTTGAAATCCTTTGGAGAACATATTTCTTCCCCCAGTTCCCCAAGGGTATTCAGGTTGAAAAGGAATCTTTCCACCGTAGGGTCTTTGTCCATCATGGGTCCGCCCCCTTCTTTCTCAGTAAGTAGTTGTGAAGATATTGGTAAAGGTTACTTTTGGCCTTTGGCAATTCGCCTTGTTCCCAAACACCTGCTTGGGAACAAGGCGCATCTCTTCCCCCTTTTCCAAGGGTGACGTGGTTGCAGCTTTGCCGCGCCATGCATTGAGGCGTGAATTCATTGCCCGCTCTTCATGCGGTTCACGGCGTCTTCTTCCGTCTTGAACAGGGGGATGTGTTTTGACAGGCCTACCATGTCAAATATGTCGTTATTCACTTTTTTCAGCCCGGAAAACAGTACCAGCCCTTTCTTTTCCTTGATTTTTTCGATAATACCGATCAAAATCGATATGCCAATCGAATTGATGATGTCCGTGCCGGAGAAATCTATGACGAACTTATACGTCCCTTTTGCCAAAAAGGCATCACAAATCTTTTCCAGGTTTTCACCTTCCATTTTGTTGATATAGTTCTCGGCGTGCAGCACGATGATATCGTCAACTTCCTTATAGTTTGCGTGTTGGTTGCTCATTCCCGTTTTTCCCCTTTTCCCGGAAGATATTTTACAAGGACTATCCTGGCGCCGCTGCTGAGCGTTTCAAGTCTGACTTCATCCATAAGCCCCTTCATTAATTCCATGCCCCATCCCCTTTTATGGGGTAGTCCGGAGGCCGGTACCGCAAGAGACCCCGGCTCGGGCATTCTGTCGAAAAGCGCCCCTTTGTTTTGTACCTGGACAACAAGCTTGTCATCACCTACGACAAATCTCAGGTATACCTTGCTGCCCTTGCTTTTGCAGTGTTCAAAGGCATTGATGCATGCCTCTACCAGTGCGGCTTTTATCCGGGAAACGGCGTCATCGTCAAAACCCATTCCGGCGCCGATTTCTTCTGCAGCCCTGGCGGCTACCAGTTCCGCCCGTGGCGACATGGGCAGCACCACGTCAAACTCCTGATTCGAGGAGGTTACATTAAAGCAGGCATGTGGGACTATTGCATCACGGCGTTCAAGGACGTTCTTTAGCATCCCCAGTTGTTCGGTATCCGTCGTATATACGCCTTCGCCCGCAAGCCTGTGCCGCGCGTCGTTCGCAAACCCTTCCGTGCCTACAACCCATCTCAACGGTGCGGCTGGCTTGAAATGGCGTTGCAGCAGGGTACTCCGCCGAATAAAGTCCGTGGCCTCATCCGCGGTTACCGGCGAGGCTGATTCTTTTATTCCCACCGTCCAGAAGACCTCGTTTGCATCGTCGTACCTGCCGTTTTGGAACCCGTTGGCAATGATAATCGGCATCCCTGATTCATTCTTTTCCCACCGCGTGGAGCCAAAGCATCCAACCACCTGCGGCAATTGAATCGCGTCGTTTTCCTTTTCGTCCAAACCCGGTTGGTAAAGACTGTCTTTGGGTCGGGAGGCCTGGATTGGGTTGCGGAAAAGCGCAGCAGGCGCCATTTGTCCGCTGAAGGCCGTTAAAACGTCTACAATTTCCGCCTTTATCTTCCCTTCGACCTTTTCTCCCTTTACGGAAAATCCCTCCTTGAGTTCTTTGCTTACGAGCTGCGTCTTTATCTCTTCAGGGGTTTTTCCGGCGACCCTTGTCCCGTACACGTACCCCACAAAATCCTTAACCACGTTGCCGCCGGTCCAAGTAATTGCGCCGAGATTTTTTTCTAACAAGCCAAATGAAATCAGGCGGTCTACCGTCCTTTTTACAACGTCCGGGTCGCATTTGAGTTTGGTTGAGACCTCTTCCGCAGAATTTTCCTGGTCAGCGTGTGCATAGAGGTTCAACACCTTTAGGTCGTGGAGCGTTTCGAGGGAAACGGCGGCGTTCAATGAAAACCCAAGGTTTCCGTCAATCAGGGTGTGTGCGTAAACGTCGGCAAAATCCTTCAGGCTTGAGAGTCCCTTCTTCATCTTAGACGCTGACCAGACGACAGATTTCAGGTACATGGGATTCCCTTCCAGCTTTCTCGCGGCAATGGCAAGTATCTCCGTATCATACTGAGCGCTATTGTGGCGGCATAGCTCAACCATCAGGGCGGTCGAGAATTCTTCTTCAAGACCGGCCAGTTCGATAACCTCAACGGCGCCATTCAGCGCTTCACCGGGGAGAATCCTTCTCGTTGCGCCTGCCATGAGGAAAGAAAAGGAATCATGCCGCAAGAGATTGCCACATTCCTCTACAATGGCAGACCATTCCCTGGAATGCCCCTTTCCCGCAATGCGGTTGGTGTCGTCAAGAATGAGAAATACCGGTATGTTCCACTGGTGTGATAAAATGTGGGGCGCTCTTACGGCGTTTTTCAGCGCAGCGGTATAATCGCCGTCTCTTTTCGCCTCTTTATAATCTGAAATGAGTTCTGCAACGCCGGAGAGGTCAACCTCCATAACCATCTTTTCAAGTTCATTCAGGGTGGTGTTTGCATTGATGGCTTGCGAGTCTCTTTTTATGAAGGCCAGGCACTGTTTCACCGTTTCGAGGATATAATCATCCGCAAAATTTTCCGTAGGGTTACCGCTTTTGAATTGATAGTAGATAGGCGCAATGCCAGCTTGATTCCAGAAGAGCCATTGATAGACCCTTCTCAGTACCTCTGTCTTTCCAACCCATCTTTTTCCGGCAAGAAACATGCCGGGCAAAAGCTTATGCGGCTCCGTTGCCCGACTGCAAATATAATCGATTTCTCTTCGCCTGCCAAAGAACTCCCGTTCGGGGCAAAGAGGGTGTATCGCATCGTTTTCCATTGCCAGCCTATCATTGAGAATAGGTTAATGAGTTCTTCCGTCACGGCATTTACCGTCGAGTGCTTGGTAAAACCTGTGTCTCACGGCAACGGTAACGTCCATAAATACAAACAAAATATGCATGGTACCCCAATATAATAAAATGAACGTAAAGACGCAAGCTAATTCAGAAATATTGCGATTTCTCATCTTATCTCTAGTAAATATTTCAGGTGGTAAAGCGACGATTAATATTAATTTCCCAAGAGGCCGGCGTCGGTAATGGAGAAGGTGGTCTCACGCGGAGACGCCTGAGATAGGTGTCCCGACAAAGGGTTGCATGGCTTTAAAAGATATTGTGCGTTGGGCGTGTTAGCGGCAAATGTGCACAAGCTGGGAAACGTGCTATTGGAGAAGGCGCGGAAACAGTGTGAAACGTCACGAAAAGCCGCCTAAGTAAACAGAAAACGCCAAGAAAAACAACCTGTCGGGGGGGACGGTACGCCCAGATACGGCTAACACAAAGTGAAAAACCCCTATTTTAAACAAAAACCCAACCTCAAATTTTAAAATGGCCTCTTGGTAAGAAAAAAAGCATCCCCGCACTTTTATAAAAAGTGCGTTTTCGTTCAGACACTAATTAATTAACCATTTTCGCCAGATTTGCCTTATTTTACGCGGCTTTTGAGTGTTTCCGTTCAGGCACTATCTAAAGTGTTTACAACAAATCTGGAAAGCACCCCGCTGATTTCATCCCGTTCACAACCTGAAACCAACCGGGAAATATCAAAAGTGGAAATTCCTATAAAACATCAACCTGCTGGATTAGGCCGCTATCCTCGTCGTGTACCACTACCATGCGTTGCGCCTGCCGCCAGGCGTGGACGTGTTGTTCGTCAGGCACGGATAGTAATACCCGGTGTAGCCTTATAACCGGCTGTTTCTGCACGGATCGGCGAAGCCTGACCGTTACCAGCCATTGTAACGAAGCCCAGGCGAGAAACGCTGCAATCATGAGGGCCGTCATCGACAAATGAGCCGTCAACGTTGTAAGCAGTTCTTGAATTGAGTGAAATGCCTCAGTGGTTGCTTGCTCCTGGTGAGGAACCAGGAGCATACCGATAGCGTGGAGAAGCGGTAACCAAAGATAAATCCAGAATGCCCAGCCCAGCCCCGTAATGGTGTTCCAGAGAAAACGCTTATGCGCCTTTTGGCTGGCAAAATGATCAATAATAAAAGTGTGCATGCAAAACGTCCCCAACCCTAAATTAGCAAGCGGAAGTGCAAACCAACCAGAGATGAATCAGAGATTTAAACTACGAAGAAAACACCAGTTGGAAAAAAAGTGGAATGGTGCCAGGCTATTACCGGCATGTCAGACATTTGGTTTGTGTGCCGCAAAAAGTAATCCATAGACTAAAATGTTAGAAGGGGTTTCGTATACCACAAAATGCTGCCAATGTGTGAAAAAAGCAGGGCTGCGTTGAATTATGGAAGCCTTTGGTTAATTCGCAATTGCAACGCCTTTTAATCAAAGAAGGTCTTTGCGTTTGACCTCCACTTGACAACGCCGGCAAAATGAAAAATCCCTATGCTATGAACTTCGCGCTTATGTCAGCCCTCCCCCACTTTCAAGGGTGGCCAGGTTGCGGCTTTGCTGCGGTAGAGATATACGCTGAGATTTCTTCCGACGTGACAAGCTTTTGCGCAAGGTCGTAGGTAAGTTTCTGTATGGCGTCATCCACGGCGGGGCCGAATTTGGGGCCGGTTTCCATCCACCACTCATATTCAACCCTCGAAGTGACAATATCCAAACTTTTCCCTTCCACGGCAATTTCAGATTCCCATATTTTATCTTGTTTCATATTTGAGAACGAAGCGGTAATTGCAAGGTTGTGCCGTCCAATAGCCCGCCAAACGGACTTGTTTATCCCAATCTCTAGCTTCGAATCCTTCAAACTCACCGCCAGGACACCGTCCAAACCCCTTCCAGCGAGGGATTCAGGGGATTGCAAAGTATCTATCAAGACGACCTTGCTAAATACCATCCGTGACGTTTCTTCGATCTTTACGGAGAGCGGCTTTCCGATGGGGAAGACAAAATTCGGGAAGACGTAATACGGCGTACCCGGTTCGCTTTGGTCTAAAGACGCTTCCTGAACGTACGTGCGGAGGGCCGGTTCGATATACAAGGCCACGGCAAGAGGCAATGAATTTATAAGCCGAAGCCTTTTATCCATATCGGGAGAAATGAGAACGTCAGGTCTCGACCCGCTTAAACAGCCGGCTAATATGAGTATGGCCGGCATAATCATCCAATAGGTGTGTAATACGGGTTTTCTGAGGCGCATGATTGGTTGGCAATTACGGTAAAAATCGAAAAGGGGTTAAAAAGTCTTTACGTAAGGGATATACTACTTCAGCGGGGCGAACGTTGTCAACAGCCTTTTTGCCTCTTCCATTTTACCGGCACGTCGTCACTTTCTCTGCCAATCAGGACAACGCCCTTTATTTTCTTTAGTCTGTTATAAATGGGGTAGGCCTTTAAAAGAATCGGGTCGCCGCTTTTTGGGCTTAAAATCTCGCACGTCGTCGTTGCGCCCGTCTTCAAAGTCTGCCACGTTGGACAGCTTTTGCAGGCCAACGCAAATTTATGTTTGGTAGCGAAACATTGTTCCCCGATAACGCACTCTGGGAAGAAAAGCTTTGCTGCCTTATTTATATTGACTACTTTAAACTCCGTATCAAATATAATGATAGGGTCCGTTATTGCATCAAAGATGTGACCGAATTCTCCCCAGGGGTGACTGATTGCTTTTACGCCAGGCGTACGCCTCTTGGTAACACGCATATACATGAGAATAGATACCTATTATGATAGTGTGCCATTGCTGGAAGGCAAAAACATTTTAAGAGAGGCGCTTCGATAGAACCCACCCGCTACCAAGCAGACGCTATTTACCGCCTTTCTTTGTAAGTTGCAATTGCTATGCCACCGTATGGCGCAAAAAGCGCATAGAGATGATTAATTTACTCAAGTGCGCTAATCATTTATAGATACGTAAATTGAGATAAAATAAATAGCAGGGTGAGTTACGGAAAGGTATGGATTGTTAACATTGGTATGTGGTGGTAATTAGCCATTTGGGTACATCGTAAAAAATCAGGGTATAACAAAAAAGGCAGTCGTTAATATTCCATTAGCGACTGCCTTTATGGTACAAAAAACTGCTAACACTATTAAAGTGCTAGATTCGATTAGTGAGCGCCACTGGCATGAAGGGCCTTTGCGCCTAGGTCCAAAGACACGAATAGGATGTTTCCTTCTTCCAGACTAACGGTTTTATGAGCGGCTACACCACCATGCTCGTGAACTGAAATTTCATACGTCCCTGGCTTTAATTCGAACACACAGGTGCCGTTTTTGCCGGTTGTGCAAGCATTGTCCCCGACCTTAATCTCTGCACCGATAATCGGCGTACCGATAGCAATTGCAGTAACGTACAGCTTAGCAGCCTTTGTTGAATAGGCCTGAACATTCGCAACACCAATACCAGTAATTAAAGCAACCCCCAATAAACCAGCAAATATCTTCTTAAACATAACAACTTTCCCCTTTCTTCAGTAATAGATTTGATACTTAAGTACCATAATTTCAGGAAAACAGATAATAAACGATTTAAACGATAAAGTAAACCCTTTTCTATCCACCCCCTTTCTACATATTCGTGATAACTTACCAATAAATATCGTAACATTATACCGTTTAAAATTTTCACGTCAAGATATATATTTGTTTGGAAATAACTTTACTCTTTTTTTCGAAAAGCGTATGCTAACGCATTTCGGCAGCGGGTTCAAGTATGCAACCTGACGGCGCAATGAATGATACGGTAATGTGCCGGTACATGATAACAAATTAGGGAAGAAACGCGCAACAGAATATTTTGCAAAAAGAGAGAAACCGCCTGTTTACCCGCGTGCCTTCTCCCGTATTTCAAGCGCCTTAAGGAAATTAAGGTATTGCAGAAGTTATTTCCTTTACCCTCTGGAGGATCGCCCTGGGGTCGAAAGGTTTCAAGATGTACTTATTAGCGCCTGCGTCGAACCCCTTTTTCTCGTCCACCGCTTGCCCATCGGCGGTAAGTATTATACTTGAGAGTGCCGAGTTCACCATATTCTTAATGTACTTAACCATATCCATAATTCCCCTATTTTACCGTATCATTTTAAACTTGTTTTGTTTTATTACGTATCGCTAAATGTTTCTTCAATCGTGCATGTTCAATTGAAAGAGCTACCCGTAATTCAACTAGCCCGACTTTACCGAGTTGGGGAGAGAAAGATCACGCAAACCCGCACGGCGTACGCTTGTGCGCACGATCTTCACGTATGACCTAATTGGGGCTTTTCTCCCGCTAAGTCTGGTGGTATCGTAGCAGTTGGAGTGCCTCAAGCATGAC